>VGEJ01000094.1 GCA_016869335.1 Alphaproteobacteria bacterium
CATCCAGTCGTCCTCTGCTTTGCCGCCGTAGTTATCGAGTTTCCCAAAAATCATGCGTAGCGGAACGTTGATCTGATTTGGCATACCTATTCCAACAGGTGTTGGCCCTTCGGAAAAGACGCCCTTCACATGTTTTGGATCAACAGCACCAGCAATATTCAAAAGTACTGTCCCACCATTCGAGACACCATGAAAAAATATTTTTTCGGTATCCACCTCTTTATGATTGAGTGCCCACTGATAGGCACCTAAGGTTGCTTTGTAAATCATTCTTTGACGACCGCCATTTGTCATGCCAGTAGCAAAGAAACGAAACCCTTGGTAAAAATTATTCATCTGATAAGCGTCATAAACCAAAGTAGCGTAGCCTTTTCTGTTAAGGGCTCGAGCAATATTTTTCTCCCCGATACCTAGACCGGCACCCCCGTGTACGATAATCACTAAAGGGGGTTTCCCTTCGCGTTTGGAGCCTGAAAAGATACCCGGGCGACTCAACTCTACTGACTTGTGACAGGGATCAAATTCTGCAAGAGCGCCTTGCACAGTGTGCCAGTTCGGTCGAATTTGAACGAGTTCCGCGACATCTTTTGGCGCGGGCCGACAATCAGAGGCACGTACAGCCCCGAGCATCATGAGGGCAAGAGGAAGGGCTAAAAAAATATTTTTCATTTTCGACTCCTGAATCTCAAAGGCTCTAAAGAAAGACAGATAGGAAAATCTATCCGCCCCAGGCTGCGTTGCACCGCACGATTTGGCCATTCTCGCGCTCCCCGGTCCCGGTTTGGCGGCGCACAATGCAGCTTATGTTGCCCCACGAGCCGCTATTGGTAAAGAAAGTGAACCTATGAGCAATGCTTACCCGCTGTCGTCGCAGCCATTCCGCATCGGGCGCCTCGCGCTGCGCAACCGGCTGTATTCGCCGGCGCATACCACCAACTTCGGCGACCGGCACCTGCCGACGGCACGCCACGTCGAGTACCACCGCGCCCGCGCGCGCGGCGGAGCGGCGCTCATCATCTTCGAGTCGATGCGGGTGGCGCGCGAAAGCCTGGGGCGGCCGCAGGGCGTGGCCGGTTACGATCGCGCCGCGATCCCGGTGTTCGCGCGCTGCGCCGAAGCGGTGCACGCCGAGGGCGCGAAGCTCTTCGGGCAGGTGATCCACCTCGGCCGCCAGATCGAGGGCGATTTCGAGCGCACGGTGTCCTTCGGGCCGTCGCCCGTGCGCTGGTCCCCGGTGGCCGCGGTGCCGCACGCCATGAACGAGGACGACATGGCAGCCGTGATACAGGCGCACGTGGTGACGGCGATGAACGTGCTGGAGTCCGGCATGGACGGCTTCGAGCTGCACCTGGGCCATGGTCACCTGCTGCAGCAGTTCCTCTCTCCCGCCTCCAACACCCGCGTCGACGCCTACGGCGGCTCGGAGGACAACCGCCTGCGCTTCCCGCTGGCGGTGCTGAAGGCGGTGCGCGCCGCGGTTGGCCCGCAGGCTAACGTCGGCATCCGCTTCTCGGGCTCGGAATTCATCGAAGGCGGCCTGGCGTTGCCGGACGCTTTGACCATGCTGCCCAAGATTCTCGCCGCCGTGCCGCTGGACTTCATCAACATCTCGCATTCGGCGTACCACATGAGCTATTCGCTCGCGACGCAGTTCGCCGACATGCATTTCGACGCCGCGCCTTTTCGCGAGCTGTCGCGCGAGATCCGGACCGTGCTGCGGGAAGCCGGACACGAGATCCCGGTGCTCGCCGCCGGCAAGTACCGCAGCGTGGCCGAGGCCGAGCAGGCGCTCGCCTCCGGCACGGCCGACATGGTGGGCTTCGCGCGCGGCCATATCGCCGACCCGGAACTCATCGCCAAATCCTTCGCCGGGCGCGAGGCCGAGGTGCGCGTCTGCATCGGCTGCAACCAGGGCTGCGCCGCGATGCTGGAGAAGAACCTCGCCATCACCTGCATGGTCAATCCGGCCGCCGGCCGGGAGACGGAGTGGGCGTCGCAGCCCTCGCCCGCCGCGCAGAAGAAGCGCGTGGTGGTCATCGGCGCCGGGCCCGCCGGGCTGGAGGCCGCTGCTACCGCCGCCGAACGCGGCCACCGGGTCACGCTGATCGAGCGCGAGACGGAACCCGGCGGCCAGCTGCGCTGGGTGCGCTACATGCCGGCGCGCCGCGACCTGCTGGGGCTGCTTACGCAGCAACTCGGGCGCGCTTCGCGCGCCGGCTTCGAGATGCGCCTGGGGGTCGCCGCCGATGCTGCTGCTATCCGGGCCATGGCGCCGGACCTCGTGCTGCTCGCCACCGGCTCGAAGCCGCAGCGCTTCGCCCTGCCTCTGGGCGGCAGCGCGCTCACCGTCGAGGATGTCCTGGAGCAGCCCGGCAGGCGCGGCAGCCGTATCGCCTTCCACGACCTCACCGGCGAATTCGCGGCGCTTGGCGTCATCGAGCACCTCGCCGACATTGGCCTCGCGGTCACGGTGTTCACGCCTGTCGCCGGCTTTGCCTGGCGAACCACGATTTACAGCAATCTCGCCACGCGCAAGCGCCTGCGCGAGAAGAAGGTCCGTATCGCGACGCTGCGCACCGTGAGGGGCTTCGAGGGCGGCGTGCTGACGGTCGAGGACACTTCCACCGGTGATCTGGAGCGCCTCCCCGGCTTCGACCAGCTGGTGGTGGCGCAGTACAACGAGGCGGAGGACGTGCTGTACGGACTGCTGATCTCGGCCGGACTGAAGGTGCAGTCGGTGGGCGACTGCCTCGCGCCGCGCACCGCGCTGGAGGCGGTGTACGAGGGCCACGCCGCGGCCCGGGCAATCTGATGCGCGTCCTGGTTACGGGCGCCAGCGGTTTTGTCGGCGTCAACCTCGTCGAGGCTCTGCTTGCGCGCGGCCACGAGGTGGTCGCGATGTCGCTGGATGCCTATCCTGGCCCTGGACGCGTAACGGAGATCCGTGGCGACACCACCGACACGGTACGGGTCGAGCGCGAGATGCGCGAACACCGGATCGAAGCGCTGTGGCACGGTGCCGCCATCACCGCAGGGGCGGAGCGAGAGAAGCGGGAAGCGAGCCGGGTCGTCGAGGTGAACCTGCTCGCGACCGTGCGCGCCCTGGAGGCGGCGGCGCGCGCCGGCGTGCGCCGCTTTGTCTATCCCAGTTCCTCAGCAGTCTACGGATTTACGGCTTTCGACGGTACCGGTCCGGTCGCCGAGGACGCGCCGCTGCGGCCCATGAATCTCTATGGCATCACCAAGGTGGCGGCCGAAGCCGCGGTCTTGCGCCTCGCCCCCGCCCTCGGGCTGGAAACCTGCGCCGGGCGCATCAACGCGGTGTTCGGGCCCTGGGAACGGGACACCGGACTGCGCGACACGTTGAGCCCGCATCTGCAACTGGCCGAGCTGTGGAAATCCGGCAAGGAAGCCGTGCTCGCGCGTGGCGCGGAGCGCGACTGGGTCTATGCGCCGGATGTGGCAGAGGCATTCGTCGCCATGCTGGAGGCGAAGACGGTGCCGCCCATCGCCATGAATATCTCGATGGACCGACTCTGGCCGCCGGAGATCATGGCGCGCGCGCTGCCGGGGCTGAAATGGCGCTACGCGGAAGCCGGTGAGGCGAGCAACCTCGGTTACGGCGGCCCGATCGACCGTCCGCGGCGGCCGCTGCCGCCACCGCCTGTCCTGGGCAAGCTGGGCTGGTCGCCAGCGCACACGCCGGAAGCGGCCTGCGCGGACTATGCGCGCTGGCTGCGGGAAGTCGATCGCAGACGCGCCACCATGTGATAGCGTTCCTGCCGGAAACGTTGTCATGGTGCGCACGCAAATTAGCCTTTCGCGCGACGACTATGCCGCCGCCAAGCGCGAGGCGCGGCGGCTGGGCATCTCCTTCGCCGAACTGCTCCGACACTCGTTGAGGTCCGCGCTTCCCGTGGACCATCGCCGCGCCTGGATGCGCCATGCCGGCATGTTGGCCTCCGGGGAGCCGCAGTCCAGCCGCCGGATCGACAAGGTCGTCTATGGCGTCAAGCCATGAAGCTTATGTCGACACCTCGGCGCTGATCGCCTTTCTCGACCGCTCGGATACCCACCATCCCCGTTCCGCCGGCTGTTCTCATCGCCGCCGCGAACACA
Source organism: Alphaproteobacteria bacterium (assembly GCA_016869335.1). GTDB lineage: Bacteria > Pseudomonadota > Alphaproteobacteria > VGEJ01 > VGEJ01 > VGEJ01. The sequence goes on from VGEJ01000094.1 coordinate 4,120, forward strand.
GGCGCGCTCAGCCCGATGCGCGTGCGCCCGGCATCAGTTCGCTCAACTCCGCCGCCACTTCCGTGGGATTGAGGTCCGGCCGCGGGATGGTCACGCTGGAACTGACGCAGGCGTAGTCGAAGTAGCCCAGCCGCGCCATGGGCCGGTAGCGGGCGATGTCCACCACACCGTCGGCCAGGATGCGCTCGTCGAGGTGGATGCCGATGACCTCGCCGATCACGATGTTGTTCTCGATCGGCGGCGCATCGGTGGGCAGTCGCAGCGCGGTCACCAGGCGGCACTCCAGCGCCACCGGCGACTCGGCCACGCGCGGCGCCTTCACCTTGACGCAGGGCACCTTGGTGAGGCCTGCACGCTCAAACTCATCGACATCGGCCGCGAAATGCTCCGAGGTCAGGTTCATCCGCTCGCGCAGCTCCCAGGTCACCATGTTGACCACGAACTCCTGGGTCTGGACCGCGTTGGCGTAGCTGTCCTTGGCGCCGCCCTCGGGCTTGGGCCCGATGGGAGCGAACATCACCATCGGCGGGAAATCGGCCACGCCGTTGAAGTAACTGAACGGCGCCAGGTTCGCGACACCCTCGCGCGACAACGTGGAAATCCAGCCGATCGGCCGCGGCACCACGATCGCCTTCCACGGATTGAAGCGCAACCCGTGCTGCCGCGGATCGTCGATGTACATGCGGCGATGATGCCTAGCGTGCCGAAGTGGTCATCTGCGCCGGCAGCCAGCTGACGATCTGCGGGAAGTACCAGACCAGCAACACCGCCACGCACATCATCAGGAAATACGGCAGCGCCGCCCAGGCGATGTAGGGCAGTTCGCGCCGGCTGAGCCCCTGGATGACGAACAGGTTGAAGCCCACCGGCGGCGTCACCAGTCCCATCTCGACGACGAAGATCATGTAGATGCCGAACCACAGCGGGTCGATCTTCGCCGCCTCGATCACCGGCATCAGCACCGAGGTGGTGAGCACCACGATGGAGATGCCGTCGATGAAGCAGCCCATCACGATCATCAGCAGCGTCAGCACCAGCAGCACCTCGCCGGGCGAGAAGCCCTGCTCGCCCACCATCGCGGCCAGCTGGCGCGGGATGCCGGTGAAGCCCATGGCCCCGGTGAGGAACATGGAACCGGCGAGGATGAAGAAGATCATGCAGTTGGTGCGCACCGCGGCGTAGACGCTGTCCAGGAAGGATTGCCAGCTGAGCGTGCCGGACCAGTAGGCGACCGCAAAAGCGCCCATCAGGCCCATCGCCGCCGCCTCGGTGGCGGTGGCGATGCCGAAGTAAATGGAGCCGATGACCCCGGCGATGAGTAGCACCACCGGAATCAGCTCGCGCGAAGCGCGCAGTTTCTGCGCCAGCGTGGTCGGCGCATCCGGCGCCGGAATGCGCTCCGGATGCCAGGCGGAATCCACCATGATCCAGCCCGAGAACAATGCCATCAGCAAGATCCCGGGCAGCACGCCGGCGATGAACAGGTGGCTGATGGGCACGTCCGCGGCCACGCCGTAGACGATCATCATGAGCGAGGGCGGGATCAGGATCCCCAGCGTGCCCGAGCCGGCTAGCGAGCCCAGCACGATGCGGTCGTCGTAGCCGCGCAGGGTCAGTTCGGTGACCGTGATGCGGCCAATGGTGGCGGTGGTCGCGGTGGAGGAACCGGACACCGCGGCGAAGATGCCGCAGGCCAGGACGTTGGTGTGCGCGAGCCCCCCGGGGAGTTTGCGAATCCAGGGCGCAAGGCCGGCGAACATCTGGTCCGCGAGTCTGGTGCGGAACAGGACTTCGCCCATCCAGATAAAGAGCGGCAGCGCGGTGAGCGCCCAGTCGGTGCTGCCGCCGAACACCGTGGTGGCGAGCAGCGCGCCGGCATTGGTGTTGGTGAAGGCGGCCACCGCCACCAGCCCGACCAGGATCATGGCAATGGCGATCCACAAGCCCCCGGCGAGGAACACCAGCAGCAGCAGCGACAGGAACAGGCTGATCTCGGCCAGGTTCAGCGCTCAGCCCTCGGTGTTGCGGTACTTGGACGGGCGCAGGTACGAGGGCGCCCGCCCCGCGATCTCATCGACCAGGTCCTCGGCGAAGGCGACCGCCACCAGCGCGATGCCCAGCGTCATGCCCGCGAGCGGAATCCACTTCGGGATCGGCACCTGGCCGATGGTGACCTCGCCGAAGCGCCAGGAATCGATCGTGGTGTCGCCGGTGCTCCAGGCAAACCAGGCCGAGACGCCGGTGGCGAGCGCAAGGCACAGGATATCGAGGAAGCGCCGCGCGCCCGGCGGCACGCGCTCCAGCACCAGGGTGACGCGGATATGGGCGCCGGTGCGCAGCGCGAACGCCAGCCCGAGGAAGGCGCTGGCGGCCATCGACAGGCGGGCGAAATCGTCCGCCGAGGGCACATGGGTGCCCGCCAGTCGCGCGAAGATCTGCACCGCGACCAGCGCCGCCATCAGCACCATGAAAAACGCGGCGAGCACCGCGCTCGCCGCGTACAACAGATCCAGCGTCCGCCTCACGAGGTGGACGCTTCAGCCGGTTGGCGCAAGGCTGCAGCCGCTCAGCGCGCGGCCGGAACGTGCTTGCGGTACTCGGCGATGACCTTGCGGCCGTCGTCCTTGGCCTTCTCCAGCCAGTCCGTGAGCATGGTGTCGCCGATCTTGCGCAGCTCGCCCAGGAACTGCGGCGTCATCGGATCGAGCCGCAGACCGTTCTTGCCGAGCACCTTGGGCGCCTCGACGTTCTGCTCCTCGCTCATCTTCCAGCCCCGGTCCTCCGCCGTTTTCGCGGCATCCAGCATGGCCTTCTGCACGTCAGCCGGCAGCTTGCGGAACGCGCCCTCATTGGCGAACACGCCGTTCTTGGGCAGCCAGGCGCCGGTGTCGTAGTAGAACTTCGTGTACTCCCAGGACCGCGTGCTGACGCCGGTCTGGCCCGAGGTGAACATGGTGTCGATGATGCCGGTGGAAAAGGCCTGCGGGATCTCCGGCGCCTGCACAGTGGTCGGAATGGTGCCCATCAGCGTCGCCAGGCGCGCAGTCTGCGCGTTATAGGTGCGCATCTTCTTGCCCTTCAGGTCGGCGATGCTCTTGACCGGATCCTTGGTGTAGAACGCCTGCGAGGGCCATGGCACCGAATACAGCAACCGGATTCCCTGCTTGGAGAACAGGTCTGTGATCGGCGCGCGCGTCACGTTCCACAGGTGCCGGGCCTCGGCGTAGGTCACGGCCAGGAACGGAATCGCGTCCATTTCGAACAGCGGATTCTCCGGCCCGAGATTGGACATGAAGAATTCCGCCGCCGGCACCAGGCCGGTCTGCAGGGAGCGCTTGATCTCCGGGTTCTTGATCAGCGAGCCCGCGCTGTGCACCGTGATGTCCAGCTTGCCGCCCGACAGCTTTTTCAGGTCCTCGGCGAACAGGCGCACGTTGCGGGTCTGGAACTCGGTGTCGGCGTAGGCCGTGGCCATGTCCCACTTGGTCTGCGCCGCGGCGGCAAGCGGCAGCGCCAGGGCGGCGAATAGCAGCGTTCTTTTCATTGCAGGTCTCCAGGGTTGGCAGTGCGAAGATCGGGCTTGCGGGCGATGATCGCCGCCCACGGAAAGCGCCAGAACGGATTGGACGGGTCGGTCGCGCCTTCGCGCTCCGCGAAAGGCTCGATGCGCACCGCTTCGAACCCCGCCTTGCGGTAGGCCTGGGCGAGGTCCATGCGCAGCAGGGGCTCGAGGAACGGTTCGTTGTTGCGCACGCCATGACCATACATGATGAACTGCCAGAACGGGTCGTCGGCGCGGAAATCCAGGTGAATCGAGATCCCGCCGGGCGCGAGCAGCCGGTTGGTCTCGGCCAGTGTCGCCTCCACCGCCTCCCCGGGCAGCTCGTGCAGCAGCATGGTCGAGGTCACCAGGTCGAAGGAGCCCGGCGCAAGGCCGGTGTGGCGCGCGTCGGCCTGGCAAAAGCGCAGGTTGGGGACCTTCGCCGCCGCCGCATCGGCCGCGGCGAGCTTGAGACACGGCGCGGAGACGTCCACCCCCACCACCTCGGCCTGGGGGAAGGCGCGCGCCAGCGGCACCGCGCTCTTGCCAAAGCCGCAGCCCATGTCGAGGACCTTGCGCAGGTCCGCGCTCTCGCGACGCACCACCTCGACGAACCGCTCGTGCAACTCGTTCCGGCGCGTCGCCGGGTGGATGGACAGGGCGCTCGCCTCGTAGACCAGGCCCGCGAACGGATCGGCGTGCAGGTTGCCCGGGTGCTGGTGGATGTCGTGCGCGGCGTAGTACTCGGGGACCTTGAAGCCGTCCTTCA
>VGEJ01000095.1 GCA_016869335.1 Alphaproteobacteria bacterium
GACCGACTCGGAGGCCCGCTACACGGGGTTCGGCGTCCGCGTGATCAAGGCCACGGCCCGCTTCCGCGACCCGCGCTACCTCGAGGCGGGAGAGGCCCTAATCCGGGCCCGGCGGTTCGTCATCGCTACCGGTTCGGCGCCGGTCGTGCCCGCCATCCCCGGGCTCGCCGAGGCCCCATACCTGACCAACGAGACGATCTTCGATCTTGCCGAGTGCCCCCGGCATCTCTTGGTCCTTGGCGGCGGACCGGCCGGGCTCGAGCTGGCGCAGGCCCACCGGCGGCTTGGTGCTGCGGTCGGCGTCTTCGAGCTCGCGGGCCTTCTCAATCGCGAGGATCCAGAGCTCGTCGAGCCGCTCCGCCGGCAGCTCCGGCGCGAGGGTGTCGCCTTGCACGAGGGGCGGGCCGTCACCCGCGTCAGCCAGGCGGCCGGTGGCGTCCAGCTTCACATCGCCGGCGACGCACCGGCGGTCCACGCGGGCTCCCACCTGCTCGTCGCGGCCGGCCGCAGCCCGAATGTCGCCGACCTCAACCTCGCGGCCGCAGGGGTGCGCAGCAACGCCACCGGCATCGTGGTCGATGCCGGGCTGCGATCGAGCAACCCCCGGGTACTAGCGGTCGGCGACGTGGCGGGGCAGGGGCAGTTCACCCATGCCGCGGCGCACCACGCCGAGATCGTGCTGCGCCGCGCTTTGTTTCGCCTGCCGGCGCGGGTGCGAAAGGACGCGATTCCGCGCGTGGTCTACACCGATCCCGAGATCGCCGTGGTCGGCCTGAGCGAGGCCGAGGCGCGCGCCCGTCACCGCGCGGTGAGCGTGCTGCGCTGGCCATTCGCTGAGAACGATCGGGCGCGCGCGGAGGGCGATACCGGCGGGTTCATCAAGGTATTGACTTCCGCGCGCGGCCGCATCCTCGGCGCCGGCATCGTCGGTCCACACGCGGGCGAACTGATTCAGCCCTGGGCGCTGGCGCTCGCTGAGCGGTTGATGATCGGCCGTATGGCTCGCCTGATCGTGCCCTATCCGACGCTCAGCGAGGTCAGCAAGCGCGCCGCCGCCAGCTTCTTCGCACCGCGGCTGTTCAGGCCGCGGACCCGCCAGCTCGTGCGGCTCCTCGCCCGCCTCGGCTGAGGCGGAGCGTCCGGGACGGCATCGTGCGGCTGCCACTGTTCCTGACGAGCCTGTCGGCTCGCCTGCTCGTGCTCACCATCGTCTTCGTCATGATCAGCGAGGTGCTAATCTTCGTGCCCTCGATTGCCCGATTTCGCCTGACCTACCTGGAGGAAAGGGTGGCGGCCGCCCACCTCGCCACCTTGGCGTTGGAGGCGGCGCCCGATGGCGCGGTTGCGCCCATGCTGGAGCGCCAGCTGCTCGACCAAGCGGGGGTGCGGGCGGTGGTGCTGAAGCGCCCGGAGTCGCGGCATCTGATGCTTGGCGACACGATGCCGCCGCGGATCGATCGCACGTTCGACCTTGCCGCGGTCCAGCCGATCGAGGCGCGGCCGGTGCTTCTCCTGTTGGATGCCATGGAGACCCTGTGGGTGGCTCCGGGACGCATCCTACGGGTGTTATCGCTCTCGCCCTTCGAGCCCGGCACCGTGGTCGAGATCGTTCTGTTTCGAGACGCCGTTGCAGAATGCTATGTGGGCGTTCGCCGCCCGCATTCTGGGCCTTTCGATCTTCATCTCGGTGATCACCGCCGCGCTCGTGTTCGTCAGCCTGAACTGGCTGATGGTGCGGCCGATGCGGCGCATCACGCAGAGCATGTTGGCATTCCGCCAGAACTCCGAGGACACGACGCGGATCATGCGGCCCTGGGCGCGGCGCGACGAGATCGGCGCCGCCTCGCGCGAGCTCGCCGCCATGCAGCGCGACCTGCACGGTGCGCTGCGCCAGAAGACGCGGCTGGCGGCGCTTGGCACCGCCGTGAGCAAGATCAGCCACGATCTCCGCAACATTCTCGCCACGGCGCAGCTCGTGTCGGACCGTCTGGCCGCGAGCGCCGACCCTGAGGTGCGGCGGAGCACGCCCGTGGTGCTTCGCGCCATCGACCGCGCCATCAATCTGTGCGAGCAGACATTGCGCTACGGCCGCGCCGAGGACCCCGTGCCGGTGCCAGAGCCGGTCAAGTTGAGCAAATTGGTCGATGATGTCGGGAGCTCCCTGGGGCTGACCGAGAACAGCTCGGTCGCGTGGCACAACACGGTCGACGGCGGCCTGACCATCCGCGCCGATCGCGAGCAGATGTTTCGCGTGCTGCTCAACCTCGGCCGCAACGCGGTGGAGGCGATCTTGGCGCGGCGCCGTTCGATGTCGGGCGCGCCGCCAGGAGAGATCCATGTTCGAGCGGCGCGCCGCAAGGGCCGGGTGCGGATCGCCATCGTGGACAACGGACCGGGATTGCCGCCCGCGGCGCGGGAGCGCCCGTTCGAGCCGTTCGCCGGGGCGGCGCGCAACGGCGGCGTGGGTCTCGGGCTCAGCATCGCACGCGATATCATGCGCGCGCACGGGGGCGATGTGCATCTACGCAGTAGCGGCGCCGACGGCACGGTGTTCGAGCTCGAGCTGCCCGACCGCTAGGGCGCCGTTAACCAGCCCACGTCAAGTTGAGGCCATGCGCCATGCGCTCGCGCTCGCCGGCGGCCTCGCCGTGCTGGCTACCGGCTGCGCCGATGCCACGGCGGTGCTCGACGTCGCCGTCTCGCGGTCGCCGGCGAGGCGTGGTGCCGCCGCCCGGAGGCTCCGGCGCCGCCATCCCCGCGTACTGCTTCCGCACGCTCGGCGCCGTGGACTGCTACGCGGCGCCGGCGGCCATGACGCACCGGCCGCAGCGGGACCCCGTGCCGAGCTAGCCCATTCGCGGCTGATCCCGACAACCGATCGACACGACAAGCTGACGGCGCGTGAGCGGTGGGACCGTTGCAACGATCGCGGCAGCGTGGGAGCATTCCTCGGCAATTCGGCGGTGGCCGGCAAGACAGGAGCAGACTCCATGGGAGGAGGGACGACACGCCGATCAAGTGCCAGCCTGACGGTTGCTGTAGCGATCGCGCTGGCCCTGATCGCGGGCAGCGCTGAGAGCGCTTCGCCCGTTGCGCCGGCGAGCGAAGCTTTCGCCTCCGGTCTCAAGGTGAAGTACTGGGCGCGCCAGTTCGACCGGCTGCGCGAGTTCGACGAGTGGATGGACTACAAGAAGGGCAAAGAGGGGCCCGACTTGCCGGCGCTGAACTACAGCGACACCAACGGGACGGTGCTGTCGAGCACGCTCAAGGACAAGGTTGCCGCGCTCATCGAGGGCGCGATAAAGCTCGCCGAGCCGGGCACCTATCGCTTCAAGGTGCGGTCGAACGATGGGGTCATGGTCTCGATCGGCGGTGCGGCGCTGCTCAAGGACGACGAGCCGCACAAGACGCGCTTCAGCGACGAGGCCAGCCTGACGGTGACGGAGCCCGGCTGGTATGCCCTCGAGGTCCGTTACTTCGAGAAGAAAGGCAGCGCCGCGCTCGAGTTGCATTGGGCGCCGCCCGCCGGCGGCTTCGCCCTCGTGCCGGCCGAAGCTTTCGGCCATCGCTGAGATTACTGCAATCATCAAACCCGGAGCCTGACATGGGGACTCCTCGCTCGTTTCTCGCCGTTCTTGGTGCCGCCGTCATCTCGCTTGGCGTCGCGGCCTGTGCCGACACGGGGATGAAGAAAAAGGAGATGGCCGACCAGAGCCTCTATGACCGGCTCGGCGGGGTCGATGCCATCACCGTCGTCGTCGACGATTTCGTGGCGCGGATGGCGGCCGATGACACCGTCAACTTCACCTTCGCCAAGGCCGGAACCGACATCGGCGAGCTCAAGCGCCTGCTGGTCGAGCAGATCTGTCAGGCAACAGGCGGTCCGTGCACCTACACTGGCCGCGACATGCGAACGACCCACGCCGGGATGGGTGTGACCGAGACGCAATTCAATACGACGGGCGGCCATCTCGCGGCGGCCCTCGACGCCGCCGGTGTGGGCGCGCGCGAGAAGGACGAGCTGCTGAACGCGATCGGGTCGATGAAGGACCAGATCGTCGGGCTGTAGACCGACAACCCGGCCGCGAGAGATCGCGCGCTATGGCACTCAATCGCCGAGCGCGACGCCCTCGCGGCGCGGGTCGGCTCCGCCGGCGAGGCCTTTACCGTCGAGCTTGATGGCGTGCAGGCCGCTGGTCAGTTCCGTGATCTCCACCTCGTGGCCGAGCGCCGAGAGCGCCCCTGCCAGACCGGCAATGTCCGTGCCGGCCTCCAACTCGGTGTCATCGTTGGTGTTGATATAGTGAGGTAGATTCACGGCCGACTGGATGTCGAGGTTCCAGTCGAGTACCGCGATCAGCGCCTGAGCGACGTAACCGATGATCGCCTTACCGCCGGGCGAGCCGACTACCATGACCAGCCGAGCGTCGCGATCGAACACGAGTGTCGGCGCCATGGAGCTCCGCGGGCGCTTGCCCGGCTCCATGCGGTTGCCCACTGGCCGCCCCCCCTCGTCCGGCCGGAAGCTGAAATCGGTGATCTGGTTGTTAAGCAGGAAGCCGTGCACGAAGAGCCGTGAGCCGAACGCGCTTTCGATGCTCGAGGTCAGCGCCACGGCGTTGCCGGCCTCATCGACGATGCTGAGGTGCGTCGTTGCCGATCGGTCCGGGGTTGGGTCGGGAGCGACCTCGGCGCGCTGGCCGGGCGGCTCGCCCGCCGCGGCCGGGCCCATGCTCCGGGTCAGCGAGATCGCCCGCCGCCGCTCGGCCAGATAGCCGGGGTCGAGGAGGCCGGCCACCGGCACCGGGATGAAAGCTGGATCGGCCAGATAGCGGGCGCGGTCGGCGAACGCCAGTCGGCTAGCCTCCGCGATCAAGTGGACCGCGGCGACCGACCCCGGTTGCAGATGCGATAGATCGAAAGGCTCGAGCAGCGCCAGAATCTGAAACAAGGTGACACCACCGGAGCTCGGTGGCGGCAGGCCGCAGAGACGCCACGCCCGGTAGTTCCGACACAGCGGCTCGCGCCGCAGCGCCGCGTAGCCGGCGAGGTCCGCAACCGCGAGGCGACCCGGGTTCCGGTTTGCCGTGCGCACCGCCAGCGCGATATCGCGCGCCACGGCGCCGCGATAGAACGCATCCGCGCCCGCCGTCGCGACCTGTCGCAGCACGGCTGCGAGCTCGGGGTTGCGCCGCAACGTTCCGACCGCGAGCGGACGGCCGCCCGAGTCGTAGAAGTAGGTACGCGCCGCAGGGATCGTGGCCAGCACCGGGTCCTCGGAGACGAGCGCGTGCAGGCGCGGTGAAATCGGAAACCCCTTCTCCGTCAGCGCGATCGCCGGCGCGAACAGCGCCGCCCAGGGCAGGCGCCCATGGTCGCGGTGGGCAAGCTCGAGCGCGCGCAGGAGGCCGGGAACACCGACCGACAGACCGCCAACCACGACCTCGGAGAACCGGCGCGGCTGCCCCAAGGCGCCCAGCAGCGCACCGGGCGTCGCTGCCGCCGGCGCGGTCTCGCGCCCGTCATAGACGGTCATGGAGCCGGATGCCGCCGCGTAGTGCAGCAGGAAGCCGCCACCGCCGATGCCTGATGACTGAGGCTCGACCAGATTGAGCACGAGCTGGGTTGCAATCGCCGCATCGACGGCGCTGCCGCCTTGGCGCAGGATGGCGCGCCCCGCCTCGGCGGCGAGCGGGTTGGCCGCGACGACCATATGCCGGTGCGCCGTGACCGGTCCGCGGGCGGGCAGGGCGCTGGGGCTCGCGCCTTCCGGCTGGGGCCGCTCCGGATCGTCGAAGGCCCGCACGGCCAGCGGCAGGAACAGGAACGCCGCGAATGCGATGCCCACCGTTGCGGCCCGCGCCGCGATTTGCCACCCTCGCGGTTTTACCCTATCACTGCGCGCGAACCGCTGTTGCCAGAGGGTGCTCCAGAGGTGGTTACGGCTCTCGTCCTTGCGATCATCCTGCTGGGCCTCGCGGTGCTCGTCCATTACGAAGCGCTCCGGCTGATCTCTGGCTTTCTGCCGCTGATCAAGGGACCGCCGCGGCGGCGGATCCTGGTCGTCATCTTCGGCGCGTTTCTCCCCATGTCATCGAGATCCGCCTCTTCGGGGTTGCCTACACGCTGGCCGAATCGATCGGCATGGGCGCGCCGCGCGGCGGCAATCCCGGCACCTTCCTCGATGCCGTCTACTTCTCGGCCGTCACCTACACCTCGCTCGGCTACGGCGATCTCACGCCGCTGGGTCCGGTCCGGACCTTGGTCGGCGTCGAGACCGTGATCGGTCTCATACTCATAGGGTGGACCGCGTCCTTCACCTATCTCGAGATGCAGAAGTTCTGGGATCTTCACCCAAAACGAGGACACCGCCGGCACTCGCTCCGCGCGCACGGACTGCCAGCGAAACGAGAGCGATTGTCGTGATCCGGCCGGGCGAGCGCAACGCGATCACGGATGTTCCGGGCGTCCGGGTCGGCTCCGCGGAGGATACGGCCGCGCGAAGCGGCGTCACCGTGGTGCTGCCGGATCGGCCGGCGGTTGCGGCGGTCGAGGTCCGCGGCGGCGCGCCGGGCACCCACGAGACCGACCTCCTGGCGCCGAGCTGTCTGGTCGATCGGGTCGATGCCGTGGTGCTGAGCGGCGGCTCGGCTTTCGGGTTGGAGGCCGCTGCCGGCGTCGCGAGCTGGCTCCACGCGCAGGGGCGCGGCTTCCCCGTCGGCACGGCGCTGGTGCCGATCGTTCCGGCGGCGATCGTGTTCGATCTCCTCAACGGTGGCGCCAAGGACTGGGGTGAGATGCCACCCTACCGCGCCCTCGGGCAGCGCGCGTGCACAGAGGCGGGCCATGACGTGCGGCTCGGCAACGCCGGCGCAGGCCTTGGCGTCAAAGCGGGCGCGATCAAGGGTGGACTCGGCTCGGCCTCGGCGCTGGCCGCCGATGGCCTGACCGTCGGCGCCCTCGTCGTCGCCAATCCCTATGGCACCATCGCCATCCCTGGTACGGCGGTGCCGTGGGCCGCGGCGCTCGAGCGCGCCGGCGAGTTCGGCGGTCCGTTCCCGGCCGCGTTGGCCGATGACCTCGACTACGCGGCGGCCTCGGCGCTGGGCGCCAACACCACGATCGCGGTGGTGGCGACCAACGCGACCTTGACCAAGGCTGAAGCACAACGCGTCGCGCTGATGGCGCACGATGGCATCGCGCGCGCGGTCTGGCCGGCACACACCCCGTTCGACGGCGACACGGTCTTCGCCGTCGCGACCGGCGCCGTGCCCCTGCCGCGACCCGCGGCGGGCGCGCTCTGCCGCATTGGCGCGATGGCGGCTGACTGCCTTGCGCGCGCCATCGTCCGCGGCGTGCTCACCGCCGAGGATCTCGGCGATTTGCCCAGTTTTCGCACCTGGCGCGCGCGGCGGGACGGCCACCGCAGCTGACCTTGGAGGACGACGAATGCACAAGCTGATCCGGGTGCTGTTCTGTTGCGTGCTTTGCATGATGGCGTTGGGGCCGGCCGAGGCGGCGAGGGACAGCCTCGTCATCGGCATGCGTCTCGAGCCGCCCGGGCTCGACCCCACCACCGGGGCCGCCGAAGCGATCGGTGAGATAACGCTTTACAACATCTTCGAGGGCCTCACCCGGATCGACCAGAATGGCAGTGTCGGCCCCGGCCTCGCCACCGCGTGGCAGGTCTCGCAGGACCAGCTCAGCTATAGCTTCACGCTGCGCTCGGGCGTCGTCTTCAGCGACGGTACCGCGTTCGACTCTTCGGACGTCAAGTTCAGCTTCGAGCGGGCCGCGAGCGCGACCAGCACCAACAAGCGCAAGGCGTGGTTCACGAACATCGCGGCGATCGCCACCCCCGATCCGACCACGGTGACGATCACGTTGCGCGACAAGAACCCGGCCTTCCTGTTCAATCTCGGCGAGAGCCCTGCCGTGATCATGGCGCCCGAGTCGGCGGCCGGCGCCGCGACGCTGCCGATCGGCACCGGGCCCTACCGGCTCGAGACCTGGGTCAAGGGGGATTCGGTCACCCTGGCACGGAACCCGGCCTACCGGGATCCCGACGCCATCCGTCTGAGCAAAGTCACGTTTCGTTTCATCGATGACTCATCGGCACAGATCACGGCGATGCTCTCAGGCGATCTCGACTGCTTCCCATTCTTCGACTCGCCCGAGAGTGTACCGCTCTTCGCAGCGGATCCGCGCTTCGCGGTGATGGAGGGCACGACCGAAGGCGAGACCATCCTGGCCATGAACAACAAGCGGCCGCCGCTCGACGATGTCCGCGTGCGCCGCGCGATCAGCCTGGCTATCGATCGTGCTGCGCTGATCGAGGGGGCCATGTTTGGCCGCGCCACGCCGATCGGCTCGCACTTTGCGCCGCACCATCCCGACTATATCGACCAGACCGGGGTATCGCCCTTC
>VGEJ01000096.1 GCA_016869335.1 Alphaproteobacteria bacterium
CTTCATGCGGCGCCCAGGACGCCCCGCGCAGCGCCGCGCGTGCGACCGCCGGATCGTCGTCGAGTTCGGCAAAAAACCGCCGCCAGCTCGGATCGACCGCCGCGGGATCCCTGAGATAGCGGGCATAGAGGTCCTCGATGAAGGCGCTGTTGCCGCCGTAAAGGAAGGTGCTGTTGACGATATCGCTTGCCATCTTGTCCACCGCGCTGGGCGCTCGGCCGCCGCGCTCTGCCTTACGCGTTAAGAACGCCGATCAGCGTCGCGCCAATGGTGGCAGGCGAGTCCGCCACCTCAATGCCGGCGCGCCGCAGTGCTTCGATCTTGTCCTGGGCACCCCCCGTACCGCCGGCGATGATCGCGCCGGCGTGACCCATGCGCCGACCCGGTGGGGCCGTGCGTCCCGCTATGAAACCAACAATGGGTTTCTTGTTGGTTGACGCGGCGTAGAACGCCGCCGCTTCTTCCTCGGCGCTGCCGCCGATCTCGCCGATCATGACGATGGCCGTCGTCCCCGGATCGGCCAGAAACAGCGCCAAGCAGTCGACGAAGCTCGTGCCGGCGACCGGATCGCCGCCGATGCCGATGCAGGTGCTCTGGCCGAGTCCCACGGTGGTCGTCTGCGCCACCGCTTCATAGGTGAGCGTGCCCGAACGCGAGACGATGCCGACCGTGCCGGCGGTGTGGATGTGACCCGGCATGATGCCGATCTTGCACTGGCCGGGGGTGATGATGCCGGGGCAGTTGGGGCCGATGAGTCGGGTGCGCGAGCCTTCGAGCACGCGCTTGACGCGCACCATGTCGAGCACCGGGATGCCTTCGGTGATGCACACCACCAGCGCGAGCCCGGCATCGACGCCCTCCAGGATGGCATCCGCCGCGAATGCGGGCGGCACGAAGATCACCGATGCGGTGGCCCCGGTGGCGGCCGCCGCCTGGGCCACGGTATCGAACACCGGCAGGTCGAGGTGCTTGGTACCACCCTTGCCCGGCGTCACCCCGCCGACCAGTCTGGTGCCGTAGGCGAGCGCCTTCTCGGAGTGGAAGGTCCCCTGAGCGCCCGTGAAGCCCTGGCAGATCACGCGGGTCTCGGAGTCGACGAGGACCGCCATCACGCCGCTCCCGCGAGCTTCACCGCCTGCGCGGCGGCCGCATCGAGCTCGTTTGCCGCGACGATATCGAGCCGCGAGCGCGCCAGGATCTGGCGGCCGAGCGTGACGTTGGTGCCCTCCAGCCGGACGACCAGCGGCACGCGCAGGCCGACCTCGTTGGCCGCCGCGACGATGCCTTCGGCAATCACGTCGCAGCGCATGATGCCGCCGAAGATGTTGACGAGGATCGCCCGCACCTTGGGATCGGCCAAGATGATCTTGAACGCCTCGCGCACGCGTTCGGTCGTCGCACCGCCGCCGACATCGAGGAAATTGGCGGGCTCGCCGCCGTGCAGCTTGATGATGTCCATCGTCGCCATGGCCAGCCCGGCGCCGTTCACCAGACAGCCGATGCTGCCATCGAGCCTGATATAGTTCAGCTCGTTCTCCGCGGCCATGCGCTCGGCCGGGTCTTCTTCGTCCGGGTCGCGCAGCGCCGTGATCTCGGGGTGGCGAAAGAGCGCGTTGTCGTCGAGCGTGATCTTGGCGTCGAGCGCGATGACCTCTCCCGCCGTGGTCACGACCAGCGGGTTCACCTCGATGAGGCTGGCATCGCTCGCCTGGTGGGTGCGCCACACCCCGAGCATGAGACGCACCGCCTTGCCCGCCGCCTCGCCGGAGAGCCCGAGGCCATAGGCCAACCGCCGGCCATGGTGCGGCATCATGCCGATGGCCGGATCGATCACGGCGCGGAGGATCTTCTGCGGTGTCCGCGCCGCCACCTCCTCGATGTCCATGCCCCCCTCGGCCGAGGCCATCATCACCGGCCGTCCCGCGCGCCGGTCCAAGAGGAGGCCGAGGTAGAGCTCGCGCGCGATCGCCACGCCCTCCTCGATGTAGAGCCGGCGCACGACGCGCCCTGCGGACCCGGTCTGGCGCGTGACCAGGGTGGCGCCGAGCAGGGTGCGCGCGGCATCGAGCGCCGCGCCTTGGGTCTGCGTGATCTTGATGCCGCCGGCCTTGCCGCGGCCGCCGGCGTGGATCTGGGCCTTGACGATCCACGGCGGGCCGCTGAGCTCGGTCAGCGCCCGCTCGACCTCGGCGAGGCTGAACGCGGCGCGGCCCTTCGGCACCGCGACCCCGTGCTTAGCCAGCAGTTCCTTCGCCTGGTGCTCGTGGATGTTCATGTGTCCCCGCACGCCGCTCGCCGCCGTGCGGATCGCCCGCGTCGACCCGCCACCCGGCTACTCGGCATCGTCGGCTGACCCGCTCGGACGGCGGACGGGCGGCTCAGGCAAGCGAGGGGTCGAGCCGCTTCACTGCGTCGATCAGCCCGCGCACGGCGTCGACGGACTTCGTTAGCGCCGCCTTTTCCCCTGCGTTGAGCGCGATCTCGACGACGCGCTCGACGCCACCGGCTCCGATCACCACCGGCACGCCGACATAGAGACCGTCGAGCCCGTACTGACCCTTCACGTAGGCGGCGCATGGCAGCACCCGCTTCTTGTCGCGGAGGTAGGACTCGGCCATCTGGATCGCCGAGGCCGCGGGCGCATAGAACGCCGAGCCGGTCTTGAGCAACCCGACGATCTCGGCACCGCCGTCGCGCGTCCGCTGCACGATCTCGTCGATTCGCTGCTCCGTGCTCCAGCCCATACGCACGAGATCGGGCACCGGGATGCCGGCGACCGTCGAGTAGCGGGTCAGCGGCACCATGGTATCGCCGTGGCCCCCGAGCACGAAGGCGGTGACGTCCTCGACCGAGACGTTGAACTCGCGCGCCAGGAACAGCCGGAAGCGCGCCGAGTCGAGCACACCCGCCATGCCCACCACCATGTGGTGCGGCAGGCCGCTCGCCTGGCGCAGCACCCACACCATGGCATCGAGCGGGTTGGTGATGCAGATCACGAAGGCGTTCGGCGCATGCTTGCGGATGCCGTCGGCGACCTGCTTGATGATCTTGGTGTTGGTGGACAGGAGATCGTCGCGGCTCATGCCCGGCTTGCGCGCAATCCCGGCGGTGATGATCGCGACATCGGCACCGGCGAGCTGCGCGTAGTCCTGGGTGCCGGACAGCATGGCATCGAAACTGTCGACCGGCGAGGACTGTGCGAGGTCGAGCGCCTTGCCCTGCGGCATACCCTCGACGACGTCGAACATGACGATGTCGCCGAGCTCCTTGAGGCCAGCGAGATGGGCGAGCGTGCCCCCGATGTTGCCGGCGCCGATGAGGGCGATCTTACTTCGCGCCATGAGGAGGCTCCTTTTGCCGCAACTGCCGCTAGTTAGCCGGTTTCCCAAGCCTTAGCAAGCATCACGCGGGCTTGAAGGGGGGCGGGGTACGGCGCATATCAAGCGCCATCCGTAACCGATGGCGAGGGCGAGGGATGGCCGAGGAGAGCAGGGCCTTTCAGGCCGAGGTCACGAAGCTTCTGAGCATCGTCGCGAATGCGCTTTACAGCGAGCGCGAGGTGTTCCTGCGCGAGCTGATCTCCAATGCCTCCGACGCCTGCGACCGCCTGCGCTACCTCTCGCTCACCCGCCCGGAGCTGATCGCCGACGATCCGGAGTTTCGGGTCGTCCTGACGTGCGATGCCGCCCGGCGCGAACTGTGCGTCAGCGACAACGGCATCGGCATGAACCGCGACGATCTGATCGACAACCTCGGCACCATCGCGCACTCGGGCACCGCCGCGTTCTTGGGCGAGGTGGGCAGCGATCCAAGGGGCTCGGTCAACCAGATCGGCCAGTTTGGCGTCGGTTTCTACGCCGCGTTCATGGTCGCGGCGAAGGTGGAAGTCGAATCGCGCAAGGCCGGCGAGGAGGGCGCCTGGCGCTGGACCTCGGACGGCGCCGGGACCTTCACGGTGGCGCCGATCGGCCGCGTCGCACGCGGCACCATGGTGCGGCTCTACCTCAAGGAGGATGCGGCCGAGTTCCTGGAGCCCGCCCGCCTCGGCCGGATCGTCAAGACCTACTCCGACCACATCGCGCTTCCGATAGTGCTGCATCACGGCGGCAAGCGCGACACCCTCAACACCGCCTCGGCCCTGTGGGCGCGCCCGCGCCAGGAGATCACGGCCGAGCAGTATCGCGAGTTCTACCGTCACGTCGGCCACGCCTTCGACGAGCCGTGGTTGACCCTGCATGGCCACGCCGAGGGCAAGATCGAGTACACCTATCTTCTATTCGTGCCGGCGCAGCGTCCGTTCGATCTGTTCGAGCCCGCGCGCCGGCATCGGGTCAAGCTCTACGTCAAGCGCGTCTTCATCACCGACGAGTGCGAGGACCTGATCCCGCCGTACCTGCGCTTCGTGCGCGGGGTGGTCGACTCGCAGGACCTGCAGCTCAACGTCAGCCGCGAGGTGCTTCAGAACAACCCGCTGCTGGCCAAGATCCGTGGCGCCCTGGTCAAGCGGCTGTTCGCGGAGCTCGAGAAGAAGGCGGAAGCGGCGACCGAGTACGCGACCTTCTGGGAGAATTTCGGCGCCGTCCTCAAGGAGGGGCTCTACGAGGACCCGGAGCAGCGCGAGACCTTGCTCAAGCTCGCCCGCTTTCGCTCGACCTGCTCGGCCGACGGCTGGGTTTCGCTCGCCGACTACGTCGGGCGACTGAAGGAGGGCCAGGATGCCATTTACACCATCAGCGGCGATCACCTCGAGACGGTGCAGCGCAGCCCGCAGCTCGAGGGCTTCCGCGCGCGCGATATCGAGGTGCTGCTGCTGACCGATCCGATCGACGACTTCTGGATCAACGCGATCGGCAGCTACAACGAGCGTCCGTTCCGTTCGATCACGCGCGGTGCCGCCGACCTCGAGCGCTTTGCCTCGGCCGTCAAGCCCGCCACCGCCCCGCCGGTGCCGGAAGGCTCGCTCGGCGCACTGATTGCGCTGCTCAAGCTCACGCTCGGCGATGGCGTCAAGGACGTGCGGCTATCGACGCGGCTGACGGATAGCGCCGTGTGCCTCGTCGCCGACGAGGACCAGGTCGACATGCACCTCGAACGAGTGCTCTCCGCCCACGGCCAGATCAAGCAGCGTGCCCCGCGCGTCCTCGAGATCAATCCCGCGCACGATCTGATCAAGGCGATGGCCGCGCGGGTAGTCGGCGCCGGCAGTGGCGTCGAGCTCGGCGATGCCGCCCAGCTTCTGCTCGATCAGGCGCGGATCGTCGAGGGCGAGCCGCTCGCCGACGCCGCCGGCTTCGCCCAACGCCTTGCCGCGGTGATGACCCGTGCCCTGGCGCGCTGATCGCCGCGCCGCGGCGCCATCAGCTTCCGGGGCGGTGCCGTTCGACCACGGCGGCGCCAAGGATCGGCCCGACCTCGCCACGCTGTACCAGCACCGCACAGCCCTCACCTTCGCCGATTGTCAACTCTCCGAGGGGGTACGCGGCGGCCGCGCCTCTGTACCAGCCGATGCGCCGGATGTCCCGCACGACGTGATGGTAGATCAATGTGCGGCCCGCGTTCTCCCCGGCGGCAACGGGAACGCTCTCGCGCTCCGCGAAACGGACGAGCCAGACCGCGGCTTTGCCTACCGCCATGCCGGCATCCGCAGCGGCCACATGGACGACAGCGCCACCACCCTCCCCCACCACGCTGACCGGCAGGTTCGGCTGGCGCTCGGCCACCGCGTCGATGGCGGCCAGGACGTCGCCTCGGCGCGAGCCAACCTCGTGTGCCTCCCCCCCCGATCACGATCTGCGGGGTGTAGACCGATACCGTGCCGAGCGCCCTGGCATAAAGCTTCTGCCGTTCGGTCGCCCAGGCGGAGGAGAAGGTGTCCCACCAGCCGAGATAGTCCCAGTAATCGACATGAAAACTGAGCGCGATCACGTCCGCGCGCGCGGCCAGATAGGCAAGCACGGCGTCGGCGGGCGGACACGAACTGCAACCCTGCGAGGTGAACAGTTCGACCACCGTGGGCGCCGACTCCGCGGCCGCCGACGTCGCGATCGTGACGGCCGCCAGGGCGGCGACGAGCAGCTTGACCATGGCTCGGAGCTTATCGGCGGCGGCGTGGCCGCCGCGGTCCTGGACGCACCGCCACTCCGTCTGCCACACTCGCGCCATGATCCGGCGGCCAATGGGTCCGGTGATCGAGCAGATCCCGGCGGGCGACACTAGGCCGCGCCTGGTGTGTGGCGACTGCGGCTTCGTCAACTACGTCAATCCGCGCGTGGTGGTCGGCGCCGTGTGCCTGTGGCAGGACCGCATCCTCCTGTGCAGGCGGGCGATCGAGCCGCGCAAGGGGTTCTGGACGCTGCCCGCCGGCTACCTCGAGCTCAACGAGGGGACCGAGGACGCAGCGCGACGCGAAGCCTATGAGGAAGCGCGAGCCACGATCGATCTCACGGCGCTGCTCGCCGTCTACGCGCTCAAACACATCAGCCAGGTGCAGCTCATCTACCTCGCGCGGCTCACCGCGCCGGCAGTGGAGGCCGGGCCCGAGAGCGCCGAGGCGGCCCTCATCGCGTGGGACGACATCCCATGGCGGGAATTGGCCTTCCCGAGCGTACGCTGGGCGCTCGACCACTATCGCGCGGTCCGCGATCAAGCGGTATTCGCGCCGGCGACCAACCCGCCGGGCGAAGGCGGCCGTCCGATCTGAGCCGGCTAGCCCCCGCTCTGCGGTTCCTCGCGCAGCTGATAGCGCATCAGGAAGCGTACCTGCGACAGCGCGAAGACGAGCGTGAGCGGCATCACGCCGAACACCTTGAAACTCACCCAGGTGTCGGTCGAGAAGCCCCGCCACACCACCTCGTTGAGCACGGCCAGCAGCAGGAAGAACAACGCCCAGCGCAGCGTGAGCTTGGACCAACCTTGGTCGGTGAGCTGGAAACTGTAGTCCAGCAGCGGCTTCAGGAGGGCGCGCCCGAACGCGAGGCCGCCCAGCAGGATCACGCCGAACAAGCTGTTCACGATCGTCGGCTTGAGCTTGATGAACGTCTCGTCGTGCAGCAACAGCGTCAGCCCGCCGAAGATCAGGACGAAGACCGCCGTCACCAGCGGCAGCGTCGGCACGCGCCGTTCCATCAGCCACGAAGCGGCGAGCGAGATCCCCACGGCCGCCATGAACACCGCGGTCGCCACGTAGATGTCGTAGCGCGCGTTGGCGATGAAAAAGGCCGCGAGCGGGCCGGCCTCGATCAGCAGTCGACGCACCGCCTTCATTCTCTCACTCTCACTTCTCTATCCACCGCGTGCCCGCGTGCCACCGTGCGCGTTAGTCTGGGCCATCATGATCGTGTTGTGCACCGACTTCGGCAACGACGGGCCATACATCGGGCAGATGAAGGCCGTGCTCTTTCGTGCGGCACCAGGCATGCCCGTCGTCGATCTGTTTGCCGATCTGCCGGCCTTCGATATCGAGGCGGCGGCGCACCTGCTCGCGGCCTACGCCGTCGGCTTCCCGCGGGGCGACGTCTTTCTGGCGGTGGTCGATCCCGGCGTGGGGACCGCGCGTTCCCCAGCCGCAGTGCTGGCCGACGGGCGCTGGTTCGTTGGCCCGGACAACGGTCTGTTCCAGGTGGTCGCGGCCCGCGCGCGACACGTGCGCTGGTGGGAGATCACCTGGAGGCCGCCGGTGCTCTCGGCAACCTTTCATGGTCGCGACCTGTTCGCCCCGATCGCGGCGCGCCTGGCGTGCGGCGGGGAGCCACCCGGCGTCGAGGTCGCGCCCGCGAGGCGCCTGAGCCCGGACTGGCCAGCGGAGCTGCCCCGCATCGTCTATTGCGACCGCTTCGGCAACGCCATGACGGGGCTGCGCCGCCGCTCTATCTCTGCCGCTGATGCGATCACGGTTGCCGGCCGGCGTCTCGCCCACGCCGCCACCTTCGGGGCGGTGCCCGCCGGCGCCGCGTTCTGGTACGTCAATGCCAACGGGCTGGTGGAGATCGCCGTGAACCGCGGATCGGCGGCGAACCGCCTCGGTCTTCGCGTCGGCGACCCTGTCCACGTCGTCCGCGCGGACGCCGGCACCACGCCGTAGCGCCGTGCTCAATCGGCCACGCGGGTGACCGGGTTGCCGATCATGGCCAGGAACTCGCGGCGCGTCATGGGATCGTCGCGAAACGCGCCAAGCATCGTGCTCGTCATCATGATCGTGCCCGGCTTGTGCACGCCGCGCGTCGTCATGCAGTGGTGCGTCGCCTCGATGACCACCGCCACGCCCTTGGGCGAGAGCACCGTGTTGACGGTATTGGCGATCTGCGCGGTGAGCTTCTCCTGGATCTGCAGGCGGCGGCCATAGACCTCCACCACCCGCGCCAGCTTGCTGATGCCGACGACACGCTTGCCCGGCAGGTAGGCGATGTGCACCCGCCCGATGATCGG
>VGEJ01000097.1 GCA_016869335.1 Alphaproteobacteria bacterium
GGGTCGTCGAGCGCACCTTCGGCTGGCTCACACGATGGCGCCGTCTCGTGCGCGACTACGAGCAACGCATCGATGTCTCCGAGGCCATGATCCATGTCGCCCTCGGAAGCCTCTTGCTCCGAAGAATAAGCCATTGAGCCAATTCTCAAACGGACTCTCATCGTCGGCCTGGCCGTGGCACTCGTTCAGTCGCTTACCTCGATTCAAGAGATGACGCTCACGTTCGTGCCGAAGATCGTAGCGATCTTCGCCTCGCTGATCCTGTTTCTGCCGTTCATGATCGCCTCGATGACCGGACTGATGGAGCGAATCGCCGAGCGTATCGCGACATTGCCTTAGGGTCGGACGGTGCTCGCCTCGGTCGTCACCGACGAGGTCTTCGCCTACCTGCTGGTGTTCGTCCGGGTGGGCACGGCCATCATGCTGCTGCCGGGCTTCGGCGAGGCGTTCATCCCGCAGCGCGTGCGCCTGGCGCTCGCCGTCGCGCTGGCGGTGGCGATCGGCCCCGCCGTCGTTTCCGGGCTGCCGGCGGCACCGAGCGGCGCCGTCGCGCTGATGCTCATGCTGGGTGGCGAGATGGCGGTCGGGCTACTCATCGGCGCCACCGCCCGCTTCACGCTCAGCGCGCTCCAAGTGGCGGGCACGGTGATCGCGTTCCAGGCCAACCTCGCCTACGCCCAGACGATCGACCCGAGCCAGAGCGGGGTGCAGAGCGCGCTGGTCAGCGCCCTCCTGTCGATGCTCGCGCTGGTACTGATCTTCGTGACCGACCTCCACCACGTCCTCTTGCGGGCGGTTCACGACAGCTAGGTGCTCTTCCCGGCCGGTTCGCTCCCGGCGGTCGGCGGCTTCGCGGAGCTCGCCGTCCGCCTGGTGAGCGATGGCTTTGCGATCGGCGTTCAGATGGCAGCCCCGTTCATCGTCTATGGCATCGTGTTCTATGCCGGACTGGGACTGTTGTCGCGGCTGATGCCGCAGTTTCAGTTCTTCTTCGTCGCCATGCCACTGCAGATCATGGCGGCGCTGGTGATGCTCATGGTGACGCTCTCCGCGATCATGACCTGGTTCCTCGATTACTACGAGGCGGGGCTGAGCCAACTCCTGGCGGTGCGCTGAGCGTGGCCGACGAACAGGAGAAATCGGAAAAGACGGAAGATCCGACGCAACGTCGGATGGACAAAGCGGGAGAACGCGGCCAGGTTGTACGCTCCCAGGAGGTGAACAACTTCGTGATCATTGCAGCCAGCGCCGCGGTGATCGCGCTGTTCTCCGGCGTGGTCATGACGCAGGTCGTCGCGATGGCGCGGCCGTTCCTGGAGACGCCGCACCTCATGGCGCTGGAAGCGGACGACGCGGTCAGCGGCGTTGCCGGGCTCGCCATCGACATGCTGGTCGTCCTGGCGGCGCCGATCGGGCTCCTGTTCGTCGCCGCGCTCGCCGCCAATCTCGGGCAATCCCGTCTCGTTTTCAGCGCCAGCAAGCTCAAGCTCGATTGGGGCAAGCTGTCGCCGATCAAGGGCTTCCGCAGGCTCCTCTCCGTCCATGCTGCCGTCGAGTTCCTCAAGGAGTTGGTCAAGATCACCATCGTGTCAGCGGTCGCGGGGATGCTGATCTGGCCGGAGCGGGCGAGTCTGGTGCAAGTCACGAGCCTCGAGATCGGTCCGCTGCTGGCGAAGACCGAAGAGCTCCTGCTGCTGCTGTTGGCGGGAGTGGTCGCCGCGATGGCCGTTCTGGCCGGCCTCGATCTTCTCTATGAGCGAATGAGGCTGAGCCGCGAACTGCGGATGTCGCGCCGTGACCTCCGCGACGAGGCCAAGCAGTCGGAGGGCGATCCGCTGGTTCGAGCGCGCATCCGCGCGATCCGGCAGGAGCGCTCGTGCCAGCGCATGATGGCGGCGGTCCCGCAGGCCGACGTCGTCGTGACCAACCCGACTCACTACGCCGTCGCGCTGAAGTACGATGCCCCCGCCATGGCCGCGCCAAAGGTCGTAGCCAAGGGCGCCGATGAAGTGGCGCGCCGCATTCGTGAAGTCGCGACCGAGCACCACGTGCCCCTCGTCGCCAATCCGCCGCTCGCCCAGGCGCTCTATGCTACGGTCGATCTCGATGCCGAGATACCCGTAGGGCACTATAAGGCGGTCGCCGAGATCATCGGCCATGTGATGCGGTTGCGGGGCCGCGCCAAGAAAGCGCAGGGGCAGGGTGATGAGCGCAGCCACCGATAGTCCCTTCGTGCGAGCGGAGGCGTAGACGGGTACGGCCGGCGCTCGCCACGCGACCGCGCCGTGGCCGTGGCTCGCGGGCCTCGGGATCGCTACGCTGCTCGCGGTTGGCGCGGTCGCCAATGCGGTCGAGCTCCTCGGGCCGTTGGTCGCGGCGCTGTTGGCAGCGCTCGCGGTGACGGGGTTCGCCGCCGGCGCGACCGCCATGCTGGGGCCGGCGCTGGGGGCGACGGCGCGCTTTACGCCGCAGCGCATCGTCGAGCATGGCGCGCGGGCTCGGGCGGTCTCGGCTACCGATGGCGAGATCCTGGCCGCCAACGACGCCTTTGCCGACCTGTTCGCCTTCGGCGGCGTGGCGCGCCGGGCCGCCTCGAGGCGCTGGTCGGTGCGGAGCCGGCGCCGCGCGAGGCCCTCCTCCGCCTGCACACACGGGTGCTCCGGGGCGAAGCCGCGGTCGAAACGGTGCTGCTCGGCGACGCGGATGCCGCGCCACGCCTCGTCGTTCTGTCGGCCTATCCGCTGTGGGATGGCAGCGGCAACATCGTGTGGCGCGCCGAACTCGGCGACGCGCACGATGCGGGAGGGATGGCCGCTGCGGTCGAGACCGCTGGCCTCGGTCTTCTCGCCGTCGATCGGCACGGCGACGTGAGCTACGCCAACGGCGTGCTGGCCGGATGGCTCGGCTATCCGCTGGCGGCGCTGGTCGGTAGCGTCGCCGCCGCCGCACTCATGGTCTATCCCTTGCCGGAGCGAGGAGCTGGCATCTGCCGCTTCCTGACCGGCTCGGGCGAGACGATTCGGCTTTTTGTGGTAAGGCTGGGCGAGGGGACGGGAGGCTCCTACGCCATCTTCCCGGAGGATGCCGCCCCGACCGACACGGCGGCAGGGACCGGCGGGTGGCTGCGCCGGCTGTTCGACGAGGCGCCGCTCGGCATGGCGGCGCTAGATGCCTCCGGCCGGATCACCGATGCCAACCGGGTGTTCCGCGCGGCGATGGGAGCGACCGAGGGCGAGGTCGCCGGCTTGGCGCCGAAGACCGGGTGCGACCAGAGGATCGCGCGGCCCTGATCGCCGCATTGCGCCAGGCGGCGGAAGGCGCGGCGGTCGGGCCGGCCGAGGTGCGGCCCACCGGCCGCAGCGATGCGCGTCTCCTCATCTGCGCGTCGCGCGACAACCCGCGCGGCGTCAACGGCGCCATCGTCTACCTCATCGACACCTCCGCGCAGAAGCGGTTCGAGGAGCAGTACGCGCAGTCGCAGAAGCTCGAGACCGTCGGCCAGATCGCGGGCGGAATCGCCCATGATTTCAACAACTTGCTGACTGCGATGCTTGGTTTCTGCGATCTGCTGCTGCTCCGCCACGAGCCGGGCGACCAGTCGTTTGCCGACATCATGCAGATCAAGCAGAATGCGAATCGCGCCGCCAATCTCGTTCGCCAGCTCCTCGCTTTCTCGCGCCAGCAGACGCTGCAGCCCAAGGTCCTCAACCTCACCGGCGTCCTGGCCGAGCTCGCCCATCTCCTGCGCCGTCTGATCGGCGAGAACATCGAGCTGACGATCGTGCACGATCGCGACCTCGGCTTGATCAAGGCGGACCAGACCCAACTCGAACAGGTCATCATCAACCTCGCCGCCACCGCGCGCGACGCGATGGCCGCGGGCGGCAGGCTCACTCTCCGCACGAGCAACGTCGATTTCGCCGAGCCGACCCGCTTCGGCGGCGAGACGATCCCGCCGGGCGGCTACGTCTTGATGGAGGTGACCGGCACGGGCGTCGGTATCGCGGAGGAGCACCTGGCGAAGATCTTCGAGCCGCTATTCTCCACAAAGGCCCTCGGCGCCGGCACCGGGCTCGGGCTTTCCACCGTCTATGGCATCGTCAAGCAGACCGGAGGGTTCATTGTCGCCGCGAGCGAGGAGGGGCGCGGGGCGACCTTCCGCATCTACCTGCTGCGGCATGCGCCCGAGGCCGTGGCGGCGGCGCCGGCGGCCGCCGAGTCCGGTCCGGAGCGGCGTGACTTGACGGGCAAGGGCTCGGTCCTGCTGGTGGAGGACAAGGCGCCGGTGAGGGTTTTCGCCGCGCGCGCCTTGACCAACAAGGGCTACACGGTCGTCGAGGCGGACAGCGGCGAGGCCACGTTGGCGCACCTCGAGCGCGGCGGGCCGCCCTTCGACCTTTTGATCAGCGATGTGGTGATGCCGGGCATGGACGATCCGACGCTGCTTCGGGCCGCGCGCGCACTGCAGCCTGGTGTCAAGGCGGTGCTGATCTCGGGCTACGCCGAAGAGGTGTTCCGCCGCTCGCTCGGCCGCGAGGAAGGCGTTGTGTTCCTGGGCAAGCCATTCAGCCTCAAGGACCTGGCGGCGACGGTGAAAGCCGTGATCGCGGGCGAGCGGCCAACCTAGCTCCGCGTGCGCTCGCCTTCGATCAGGGATGCGAGGTTCGAGCCGGCCGGCCAATGCGCGAGCCGGATCGGGGCGAGCGTTCGGGCGGCGGCCGCGGCGCAGTCGAATCCGCCGGGACGGGACCAGTAGGCGAAGCCCTCGGTGCCGCGCAGCGCCGGGGCGAGCGTGTGCCGGATCGCCGCCTCGGCGAGCTTGGCGATCTCGCGGGCGGCGCCGAGCTGGCGCTTTTCCATGTTGCTCAGCGCCTCGGCTTCCAGTTCACTGAGCCGGCGGTCGAGCGCGGCGAGCTCGGCCGAGATGTCCTTGATCGTGGTCATCGGCGGTTCCTGACATTGCGTCGGCACCAGCACATAGAGGGCCGCGGCCGGCGCGCAGTCAACCCGCGGCGCCACGTGAGCGGGATCGAGCGGCGCAACCACGGCTAGCGCGCGATGAACGACTTCCGCCCCATCGGCTTCGTCGTCGGCCTGTTGCTCTGCTTCCTCGCGGTCGGCATGATCGTGCCGGCTGTCATCGACGTGGCGTCGGGCTCTCCGGATTGGCGCGTGTTCATCGCCGCCGCCGGCGCCACCGGGTTCATCGGCGGCGGCCTCGCCCTGGCGACGCGCGCGCGCGCGTTCACAATCAACGTGCGGCAGGCCTTTCTGCTCACCACGGCGAGCTGGGTGGTGGTGATCGCGTTTTCGGCGCTGCCGTTCCTGTTCTTCACCCGCGAGTTGAGCCTTGCCGACGCCGTGTTCGAGGCGACCTCGGGGCTCACCACGACGGGCGCAACGATACTCGTCGGCCTCGATCATGTGTCGCCCGGCATTCTCATGTGGCGGGCGATCCTGCACTGGCTCGGCGGCCTCGGCATCGTCGCGATGGCGATCCTGATCCTGCCGCTCGTGCGTGTCGGCGGCATGCAGCTCTTTCGCGCCGAATCTTCGGATCGCTCGGACAAGGTCGTGCCGCGCCCGCTGCAGCTTGCGGCCCACCTCGGCCTGATCTACTTCGGGCTCACCGCGACCTGCGCGGTGGCCTATGCGCTGGCCGGCATGTCGGCGCTGGACGCCGTGGCCCACGCGATGTCGGCCGTGGCGACCGGCGGTTTCTCGACCCACGATGCCTCCATCGGCTATTTCCAGTCGCCCGCCATCGAGTGGATCTCGATCCTCTTCATGCTGGGCGGCGGCCTGCCGTTCGTGCTCTACATCCGGTTCGTGCGCGGCCAGTACGGCGCGCTGCTGCGCGACCAGCAGGTGCATGGCCTGCTCGCCCTCATGGTCGTGGTGAGCGTCGTGCTGGCGGTCTGGCTGTCGGCACGCAGCGACCACGGTCTGCTCGTGGCCTTCCGGCTCGCGCTCTTTCAGGTCACGTCGGTCGTGACGACCACCGGATTCGTGGCGGTCGACTACGGGTTGTGGGGCGCGTTCTCGGATCTCGCCTTCTTTCTCCTGTTGTTCGTCGGCGCGTGCTCCGGCTCGACGGCGGGCGGGATCAAGATCTTCCGCTTCCAAGTGCTCGCCGTCGTCGCCGGCGTGCAGATCCGGCGCCTGATTCAGCCCCACGGCGTCTTTACGCGCAGCTACAGCGGCCGGCCGCTGCCGGAGGACGTCCCGCTGTCCGTGCTTGCGTTCGTGTTCCTCTACATCGCGACGGTCGGCCTGATCGCGCTCGCCCTCAGCGTCTACGATCTCGACCTGGTCACCAGCCTGAGCGCCGCCGCGGCGGCGGTCGGCAACATCGGTCCGGGCCTCGGGCCGGTCGTCGGGCCATGCTGCGCCATGGCGTCATTGCCCGATGGGGCCAAGTGGTTTCTGTCGCTCGCCATGCTGCTCGGGCGACTCGAGCTGTTCACGGTGCTGGTGCTGTTCTCGCGGGCGTTCTGGCACGCCTGACGGTGCGGTCCTGGAGGCGCTTGCATTCGAGAACAAACCATGTACACTGCGGTGTCGTTGGACGCAGCATGCTGGCTGTGGAATAAGGAGGAGAGTTCCGATGAACCCCGCATTGCGGCTGGTCGAGCAGGATCCGATGGACAAGCAGAAAGCGCTCGACGCGGCGGTCAGCCAGATCGAGCGCGCCTATGGCAAGGGCTCGGTGATGCGGCTCGGACAGCGCGAGCGCGTCGTCGACATCGAGGCGGTCTCGACCGGCTCGATCGGGCTCGACATCGCGCTCGGCATCGGCGGCTTGCCGCGCGGCCGTGTCGTCGAGATCTATGGCCCGGAAAGCTCCGGCAAGACGACGCTCGCCCTGCACGTGGCGGCCGAGGCGCAGAGGACGAGCGGCACCGCCGCGGTGATCGATGCGGAGCACGCGCTCGACCCGGCCTACGCCGCCAAGCTCGGCGTCAACCTCGATGAGCTCCTGATCTCGCAGCCCGATACGGGCGAGCAGGCGCTCGAGATCGCCGACACCCTCGTCCGCTCGGGCGCCATCGATGTCCTGATCATCGACAGCGTCGCCGCGCTGGTGCCGCGGGCCGAGCTCGAGGGCGAGATGGGCGACAGTCACGTCGGACTGCACGCGCGGCTGATGAGCCAGGCGCTGCGCAAGCTCACCGGCTCGATCTCCAAGTCGCGCACCCTCGTCATCTTCATCAACCAGATCCGCATGAAGATCGGCGTGATGTTCGGCAATCCGGAGACCACGACGGGGGGCAACGCGCTTAAGTTCTACGCCTCGACCCGGCTCGAGATCCGGCGCATCGGCGCGATCAAGGACCGCGACGAAGTGGTCGGCAACCAGACCCGGGTCAAGGTCGTCAAGAACAAGGTGGCGCCGCCGTTCAAGGTCGTCGAGTTCGATATCATGTATGGCGGCGGCATCTCCAAGACCGGCGAGCTCATCGACCTCGGGGTCAAGGCCGGCGTGGTCGAGAAATCGGGCTCCTGGTTCTCGTTCGGGGGCGAGCGCATCGGCCAGGGCCGCGAGAACGCCAAAGCCTACCTCGCCCAGCACGCGGACGTCGCGGCAGCGATCGAACGCGGCATCCGGCAGAGCGCCGGTCTCACCATGCTCGCCAGCGCCACCTCGGAGTTCACCGAGGAGGCCGCCGAGAGCTGAGCCGCGAGCGCGGCCATCCGTCCGGTCCGGCGCGGCCGCTCGCGCCGGCGCGCCGCGGCGAGCACTGGACAGCGAATCGGTGCCTCGCTAAAAGCTGCGAGCGCGTCACCGACGGCGGGCCAATGCCGACCACGAACGAGATCCGCAAGGCATTCATCGACTTTTTCGTTGCCGGCGGGCACGAGGCCGTGGCCTCCGGCCCGCTCGTGCCGCACAACGATCCGACGCTCCTGTTCACGAGCGCGGGGATGGTGCAGTTCAAGAACGTCTTCACCGGCCTCGACAAGCGAGCCTATCGCCGCGCGGTGACCGCGCAGAAGTGCCTGCGCGCCGGCGGCAAGCACAACGATCTCGACAACGTCGGGTACACCCCGCGTCACCACACGTTTTTCGAGATGCTCGGCAACTTCTCGTTCGGCGACTACTTCAAGGAGCTCGCGATCGAGCTGGCGTGGCGCCTGGTGACGCGGGAGTTCGGGCTGCGGCCCGAGCGCCTGCTCGCGACCGTCTATGCGGATGACGATGAGGCCCACGCGCTGTGGCGCAAGATCGCTGGGCTGCCCGAGCAGCGCGTGGTCCGCATCGCCTCCTCGGACAACTTCTGGAGCATGGGCGATACCGGTCCGTGCGGTCCGTGTTCGGAAATCTTCTACGATCATGGCCCGCATCTTGCCGGTGGGCCACCGGGCTCGGCCGTACCGGAGGCGA
>VGEJ01000098.1 GCA_016869335.1 Alphaproteobacteria bacterium
AACGAACGTCGGCAGCGGCCCCATCGTCATAGTAGAGCACCGCTCGGTTGACCTGGCCGAAAAGGCTCACTTTCACTTTGGGCTCACTCGAGGTCATCATCAGCTCGGGCGCGGGCGGGGCGGCCTGCACCTCCGCGAGCCGCTTGGTCAGTGCCTCGATCTGGGCTTGCTGGCTCTCGACCAGCGCCTCGAGCTGGTCGAGGCGCCGGGCGACGTCGTCGTCTGCGCCGGCGCTCGGCGACGCAAGCGCAAGCGCGCCGGCCACAACCGCGCCGGCGATCCCCGCACCTAGTCTGGGCACGCGGTTCTCAGCGCTCGAAGATGACGAACTCGCCGTCCTCGCCCGACAGGAGCCCCCCTCCCTCGGGTATCTCATCGGCGGGCAGAGGTTGCGGCAACGGCTTGGCACCGCAGGCGCCGAGCGCCACGACGAGGGCAAGGAGCCCAAGCGCGCGCATGAGTGCGGGCATTCCTGGTCCTCGACGCCTGCCGACTAAACGTCGCGCACCTCGCCGATGCCGCGGAGCGCGCTGATCGCTTCGCGCGTATCGGGCGACAGCGCGAAGCCACCGGGGAGCGCGATCTCGACCTCGCGCGCGCCATGGTCGAGCACCATGTTGAGCGTGACGCGGCCGCGACCGCGCTGGGCGCGGCCGAGGATCTCCTTGAGCCGGGAGAGCGCCGCCGGATCGTCGAGCCGGATGAGCAGGCCCGTCGCCGCCCGCGCCGCCTCGGTCGCAAGATTGCGAAGGCTCGTGGCGACGATGCGGGCGCCCTCGCCATCCAGCCGCGCATCGCCGCCGACCAGGAGCGATGTGCCCGGCCTCAACAGATCCCGCGCCGCGGTGACCACTTCGGAGAAGGCCGTCACTTCGTATTGCCCGGTGGGATCGGAGAGCGTGATGATGGCGTAGCGATTGCCGCGGCCCGAACGCCGCTCCTGGATGCGGTGGACGGTGCCGGCCAGCCGCACCGATCGATCCTCGCGCCCGAGGTGGCTCGCAAGCTCCGCGCAGCTCAGAACCGCGAGGCGCCGCAGCGTGCCCTGGTAGGCATCGAGGGGATGGGCCGAGAGGCAGAAGCCGATCGCTTCGAACTCGCGGCTGAGGCGCTCTGAGGACAGCCAGTCCTCGATCTCCGGCAGCGCCGGAGCGGCATGGCCTGCCGAGGCGCCCTCTTCGAACAGGCTGGCCTGGGCGGTGTCACGGTGCGGGGCCGCGCTTCCAGCATGGCGCAGGATGATGTCGAGTCCGGTAAACACCTGGGCGCGGCGCGGATTGAGCGAGTCGAACGCGCCTGCGCAGACGAGGTTCTCGAGCTGGCGGCGATTCACCACCCGCGCATCGAGGCGGGCGGCGAAATCGAACAAATCGCGGAACGGGCCACGGGCCTTGCGCTCGGCTACGAGCGCCGCCATGGCGTGCTCACCGACGTTGCGGATCGCCGCCAGGGCATAGCGGATCGCCCCCCCGCCGCCGGCCTCGGCCTCGACGACAAAACCGACCTCGGACCGGTTGATGTCGGGCGCCAGGAGCGCGATGCCGAGGCGCTCGAGCTCGCGGCGGAAGCCGGCCAGCTTGTCGGTGGAGTTCAGCTCGAGCGACATCGAGGCGGCGAAGAACTCGAGCGGATGGTTTGCCTTGAGATAGGCCGTCTGGTAGGCGACCAGCGCATACCCAGCCGAGTGCGCCTTGTTGAATCCGTAACCCGCGAACTTGGCCACCAGCTCGAAGACATGGACGGCCCGCCCCGGCGCGACGCCGCGTCCCGTCGCGCCCTGCACGAAGGTCTCGCGCTGGGCGTCCATCTCGGACTTGATCTTCTTGCCCATCGCCCGGCGCAGCACGTCGGCCTGGCCCAACGTGTAGCCGGCGAACACCTGGGCGATCTGCATCACCTGCTCTTGGTAGAGGATGACGCCGTACGTGTCCTTGACCACCGGAGCGATCGTCTCGTGCAGGAACTCCGGCTCCTCGCGGCGGCGCTTGCACGCGACGTACTTGGGGATGTTCTCCATTGGCCCGGGCCGATAGAGCGCCACGAGCGCAATGAGATCTTCGATGTTGCTCGGCTGGGCGTCGCGCAGGAGATCGCGCATGCCCGGGCTCTCGAACTGGAACACCCCCACCGACTCGGCGCGCTGCAGCATCGCGTAGGTTCGCGCATCGTCGAGCGGCAGCCGGCTCCACTCGATCGGGAGGCCACGCGCCGCCAGCATGGTGCGCGCCCGCTCCAGCACGCTCAGCGTCTTGAGGCCGAGGAAATCGAACTTGGTCAGCCCGGCCAGCTCGACGTACTTCATCGAGAACTGCGTCGCCGGCACGTCCGAACGCGGGTCGCGGTAGAGCGGCACCAGCTCGGCGACGGGGCGGTCACCGATCACGATGCCGGCGGCATGGGTCGAGGCGTGGCGATAGAGGCCCTCGAGCTTGAGCGCGATCTCGATCAGGCGGGCGATCGCCTCGTCGCGATCCCGCTCCTCGCGCAGCCGCGGCTCGCTCTCGATCGCCTGAGCAAGACTCACCGGGTTCGCTGGGTTGTAAGGCACCAGCTTGCACAGCCGATCGACTTGGTTGTAGGGCAGATCCAACACCCGGCCGACGTCGCGCAGCGCGGCACGCGCCTGGAGCTTGCCGAATGTGATGATCTGCGCCACCCGGTCGCGCCCGTATTTGCGCTGGACGTAGTGGATCACTTCATCGCGTCGGTTCTGGCAGAAATCGATGTCGAAGTCGGGCATCGAGATCCGGTCGGGGTTGAGAAAGCGCTCGAACAGGAGGCCGAAGCGCAACGGATCGAGATCAGTGATGCCGAGCGCCCACGCCACCAGCGAGCCGGCGCCCGAGCCCCGACCCGGCCCGACCGGTATGCCCTGCTCCCTGGCATAGCGAACGAAGTCGGCGACGATGAGGAAGTAGCCGGCAAAGCCCATCGAGACGATGACGCCGAGCTCGAACGCGAGCCGATCCTCATAGGGTCGCCGCTCCGGGGCGCCATCGGCGAGGCCGGCCACGTCCAGGCGACGGCGCAGCCCGGCCTCGGCCCCTGCGGTCAGCGCGTCGGCTTCGCCGCGCCCGGCGGCGAGCGGAAACACCGGCAGGATCGGCGCCCGTGGCGTCGGTCGGAACGCGCAGCGGCGTGCCACGACGAGCGTGTTGTCGGCGGCCTCCGGCAGGTCGGCGAACAGGGCCCGCATCACTTCCGCCGACTTGAAGGCGTGGTCGGGAGTCAGGCGGCGGCGGTCGGTCCGGCTTATGGTCGAGCGCTGCTCGATGCACAGGAGCGCATCGTGCGCCTCGAACATCGAGGGGTCGGCGAAATACGGCTCGTTCGTCGCCACCAGCGGCAGAGCCAATTCCCAGGCGAGATCAACGAACGCGGCCTCGGTGCAACGCTCCTCGGCCATGCCGTGGCGCTGCACCTCGATGTAGAAGCGGTCGGGGAAGATCGTGGCCAGTCGGTGCGCGAGTTTGCGCGCCCCCTCTCCCTGCCCGACCTGCAGCAGGCGTCCGAGCGGCCCGAACGCCCCGCCGCTCAGCACGATTAGCCCGGCGCTCGCATCCTCGAGATCGGCCAGTCGCAGCGCGGGTGGCTCGCCCGCCTCGCCTCCGAACAACGCGGCGGTTGAGAGCTTCATCAGGTTGGCATAGCCGACCTGATCCTGGGCCAGGAGCACCAGGTGCGCCCGTTCGTGCCGCCGACCGTTGCCGCCGCCGAGCCCACGCCAGTCGCCCTCTACGAGCGCGAGTGCGGCGCCGATGAGCGGTTGCACGCCGCCCTTCGCACATGCCTCGGAGAACTCGAGAGCACCGAACAGATTGCCGGTGTCGGTGATCGCGACCGCAGGCATGGCGTAGGCCTGGCACAAGGTCACCAGGTCCTTGATCTGGATCGCGCCCTCGGACAGCGAGTACGCGGTGTGCACGCGCAGATGGACGAAATCAGCGTGCGGCATGCCGCAGCGTTCCACAGGCGCGGGCGGGAGTCATCACAAACAAACGACGAACACCCGCAATTCCTTGTGGACTAGTGTGCGACGAGCACCCCATCTTGTAGTGTCACCACACGATCCGCTGCCTGGGCCAGGCGCTCGTTGTGCGTCACGATCACGGCCGCGAGGTAGCGGCTGCGCGCCTCTCCCACGAGCTCGCCAAACACGGCATCGGCCGTGCGCTGGTCGAGGTTGCCGGTCGGTTCGTCGGCCAGCAGGAGCTTCGGTTCGTTGGCCATCGCGCGCGCGATCGCGGTCCGCTGCTGCTCCCCGCCCGAGAGCCGCGCCGGGCGGTGGTTCAGGCGCTCTCCGAGCCCGAAGCGATCGAGCAGCGCTCGCGCTCGTTCCCTGGCCCGCGCTCGCCCCGCGCCCGCGATCATCTGCGGCAGGATGACGTTCTCCAGCGCCGAGAACTCGGGCAGGAGATGATGGAACTGGTAGACGAAACCAAGAGCGGCACGGCGCAGGCGCGTGCGCTCGGCGTCGGAGAGGCCGCCGCAGACCTGACCGGCGATCACGACGTCGCCGGCGTCCGGCCGCTCGAGCAGGCCCGCGATGTGAAGAAGAGTGGACTTGCCCGACCCCGACGGCCCGACGACGGCGACGATCTCGCCCGCCGATACGCCGAACGTGGCCTCGCGCAGAACCGCAAGCCGCCGCTCGCCCTGGATGAAAGTCCGACCGATGCCGCGAAGCTCG
Organism: Alphaproteobacteria bacterium; assembly: GCA_016869335.1. GTDB lineage: Bacteria > Pseudomonadota > Alphaproteobacteria > VGEJ01 > VGEJ01 > VGEJ01. The sequence goes on from VGEJ01000098.1 coordinate 4,691, forward strand.
AGGACAGGTGTGGCCGCGGTCATTCGTAGCGCAGCGCCGCGACGGGGTCGAGACGCGCCGCGCGCCACGACGGATAGATCGTCGCCAGGAACGAGAGCGCGAGGCCCATGGCCACGACCATGCCGACCTCACCGGGATCGACTTTGGCGGGCAACCGTGAGAGGAAGTAGATCTCGGCCGCGAACAGATCGGTTCCAGAGAGGCTCTGGAGCCACTCGCGGAGCGCCTGAATGTTGTCGGCGAAGACCAGCCCGAGACCGAATCCCGCGGCTGTTCCCGCGACGCCGATACTCGCCCCGGCGTAGAAGAAGATGCGCATCACCATGCCGCGAGTGGCGCCCATGGTGCGCAGGATCGCAATGTCGCGGCCTTTGTCCTTCACCAGCATGATCAGACTCGACACGATGTTGAAGGCCGCCACCAGGATGATCAGCGTCAGGATCAGGAACATCACGTTGCGCTCGACCTGCAGCGCCATGAAGTAATGGGCGTTGATCTGCCGCCAGTCGACCAGCGTCACCCCCGGGCCCAGCGCCTCGAACAGCAGCGGCCGCAGGCGCTCGACGCTGTCGGGGTCGGCCAGCATGACCTCGATCGCCTCGGCCTGCCCCGGAAGGCGGAAGAACACCTGCGCCGCTTCCAGCGGCAGGAAGACGAAGGTCGAGTCGTACTCGTACATGCCGACATCGAACGTCGCCGCGACGCGGTACGCGCGCCCGCGCGGTACCGTGCCGAGGGCCGTCGCCGTGCCCTGCGCCGAGATCAGCGTGACCAGGTCGCCCGCGCTGACGCCAAGACGCTGTGCCAGACGATCGCCGATCGCGACGACGTCGGTACCCGAGAAGTCGGCGAGGCTGCCCTGGGCGATATTGGCCGCGACGAGCGCGTGGCGGCGCAGATCCTCCGGAGCCATGCCGCGCACCAGCGCACCGCTCGCCTGCCCGTTGGCGATCGCCATGACCTGGCCCTCGATGATCGGGCTGGCGTGATCGACCCCGGCAATGCGCCCCAGTGCGGCGGCGAGCCCACTGTAGTGGTCGAGCCCGCCGCTCGCGCCTTGCACCAGCACATGGCCGTTGATGCCGAGGATGCGGCCGAGCAGCTCGGCGCGAAATCCGTTCATCACCGAAAGGACGATGATCAGCGTCGCGACGCCAAGCGCGATGCCGAGGAACGAAAATCCGGCGATGACCGAGATGAAACCTTCCTGACGCCGGGCGCGCAGGTAGCGCCCGGCCACCATCCACTCGAACGCCAAGGCCATGCCGAACGACCTGGCCTCACCGCCGCAGTACGCCGAGGCGCGCCAGGGCCGCCTCAGGAGCCAGTTCCTCGCGGACCCCGGCGCGCCGCGCCTTGAGCTCGACGCGCCCCTGCGCCAGTCCCTTCGGGCCGACCGTGAGCTGCCACGGCAGGCCGATCAGATCCATGGTCGCGAACTTGGCGCCTGCCCGCTCCTCGGTATCATCGTAGAGCACATCGATGCCGGCCGCCCGCAGCCCTCGGTTCAACGTTTCGCATGCGTCGCGGCAGGCGGCATCACCCGGCCCCAGGTTGATCAACCCGACCTGGAACGGCGCGACCACGGACGGCCAGATGATGCCCTTGTCATCGTGGCTCGCCTCGATGATGGCACCGACGAGGCGCGAGACGCCGATGCCGTAGGAGCCCATCTCGACGGCCACGGTCTCACCCTTCGGGCCCGTGACCTCGGCGCCCATTGGCTTCGAGTACTTGCTGCCGAAGGAGAAGACGTGACCGACCTCGATGCCGCGCGCCACCACGCGTCGCGCCGCTGGGACCTCGCGCTCGAACCGCGCGGGATCGTGCTTGTGGTCGGTGGCAGCGTAGAGCTGGGTCCAGCGCTCGACGATCGGCTGCAGGTTGCCCTCGTAGTCGACTTCGTTCGCCATGGGGTCGTAATCGAGGAAGTCGCCGTGGCAATAGACCTCTGACTCGCCGGTCTCGGCAAGGATCAGGAACTCGTGGCTGAGGTTGCCGCCGATCGGCCCGGTTTCGGCCTCCATCGGTATCGCCGTCAGGCCGAGGCGCGCGAAGGTGCGCAGGTAGGCCACGAACATCTTGTTGTAGGAGCGCCGCGCGCCGTCGCGATCGAGGTCGAAGGAATAGGAGTCCTTCATGTAGAACTCGCGGCCGCGCATGACGCCGAACCGCGGTCGCACCTCGTCGCGGAACTTCCACTGGATGTGATAGAGGAGCTTCGGCAGATCGCGGTAGCTCTTGACGGACTGGCGGAAGATATCGGTGATCAGTTCCTCGTTGGTGGGACCATAGAGCATATCGCGGTTGTGGCGATCGACGATGCGCAACATCTCCTTGCCGTACTCGTCGTAGCGTCCGCTCTCCCGCCACAGATCCGCCGGCTGGATCGTGGGCATCAAGAGCTCCTGGGCGCCCGCCGCATCCTGTTCCTCACGGACGATCTGTTCGATCTTCTTGAGGACGCGCAGGCCGAGCGGCAGCCAACTGTAGATACCGGCGCTTGCCTGCCGGATCATCCCTGCCCGCAACATCAGGCGATGGGAGACGATCTGCGCCTCGCTCGGGTTCTCGCGCAGCGTTGGCATGAAATAACGGCTGAGGCGCATCGCAGGCACTCGAACGCGGGACGAGCGGCGTGAAGACGACGGCGCGGACTCTAGGCAATGAGCCGCGCGCTGGCAATCACGCCGGGCACTCGCCGGCGCTCACGCGGCGTCGTCCTCGCCGTCCGCCGCCGCCATGCGCCGCCCGTGGGCGCGTCCGACGTGGTGGACGCGCCCGCCGTTTTCCGTGACGACCCCGCCGACGTCGCCGAAGATCACGGCCTCGGCCCCCTCCTCGGCGATGACGTCGCCATCGACCCGGCCGAACAGCCAGACCCGCGTGCGTCCCCGGATCCTCAGGCTGCCGCTGACGATGGTGCCGAACAAGGCGGTGTTCTCGCTGATCGTCAGGTCGCCATGGTGCTCGCCAAACCGAAACCGCTGGCCGCTCTTGAGCGCTCGGATCAGGAGGGCGATCGACAGACCGAGGGCCGGCCAGTAGAACCACAGACCGCCGCCGGTGAGCACGTCGACGACGAACAGGAGCACGATCAGGCCGGCGACCCGCGGCAGGCTGAAGCCGTTGCGGCGACGGGCCGGGGCCACGCCCTCCGGTTCGGCCGCGGCCGCCGCTTCGCGCTCGCCCTTCTCGGTCTCCGCGCTCTCGCCGCCGAGCTTCACCCGATACGCCGGAATGGCATCCGCCATGTTCTTGACGGACTGCCTGCCGAGGTACTCGAAGCCGACCGGCAGCTTGTTGCGCACATGATCGTAGACGGTGCCCGAGATGCACACGCCGCCGGGCGGCGCGAGGGCCTGCAGCCGCGCCGCGACGTTGACCCCCTCGCCGTAGATGTCGGCGCCATCGACGATCACATCGCCCAGGTTGATGCCGATGCGGAAGAACATCTGCTCGTCACTGCTGCGCGCGGTTGCGCTCGGCGAGTTCGCGCTGCACTTCGGTGGCGCAGTTCACGGCTTCGACCACGCTGTCGAAGTCGGCGAGCATGCTGTCGCCGGTGGCGTTGATGACCCGGCCGCCGTGACGCCCGACCAGGCCGGACATGCGCTCGCGATAGTCCTTCAGCGTGCGCAGCGTGCCGACCTCGTCTTGCTCCATGGGCCGGCTGTAGCCGCTGACGTCGACG
>VGEJ01000099.1 GCA_016869335.1 Alphaproteobacteria bacterium
GCCCAGCGTGGCGTGGGCGCCGCCTTCGCGGCTCGGCCGCGCGCGCCGGGCAGCACCGATCCGCGGCACCGCCGCCAGCAGTGCCTGCGTGTAAGGGTGCGCGGGGTGGGCGAAGACCTCGCCCGTCGGTCCGCGCTCCACGACGGACCCGCGGTGGAGGACCGCCACCGCGTCGCACACCGTGCGGACGACCGCCAAGTCGTGGCTGATCAACACGTAGCTCAGCCCGGCGCGCTCCTGGAGGTCCATCAACAGATTGAGGATCTGGCCGCGGACCGAGGCATCGAGCGCCGATACCGGCTCGTCGGCGACGATCAGGGCCGGCTCGGTCACCAGTGCCCGGGCGATCGCGACACGCTGGCGCTGCCCGCCGGAGAAGACATGCGGATGGCGCCGGGCATCGCCTGCCGCCAGCCCGACTGCTTCGAGCGCGAGCGCCACCCGCTCATCGAGCGCCGAGCCGGACACGGCCGGAAGCAACGCAACCAGCGGTTCGGCGACGCTGCGGCCGACCGTGAAGCGCGGGTCGAGCGAGGCATACGGGTCCTGAAAGACCATCTGGAAGTACCGGCGGTGGGCACGCAGCGTGCCCGGCGCGAGGGCTGCCAGATCCGCGCCGAGAATCCGGACCGTGCCCGCCGTCGGTCGCTCGAGCGCGACGATGAGGCGCGCCAGCGTGGACTTGCCGCTGCCCGATTCGCCGACTACCCCGAGGCTCATGCCCCGTTCGAGGCGAAGGCTGATGCCGGTCAACGCCCAGACTGCCGCGGATCTGCCCAAGAGGTGGGCCCGGCGCAGCGGGTAGCGCTTGGCGAGTCCCTCGATTTCCAGCAGCGGAGCCGCGCTCATGGGCGCCACGCCCCTCGCGCCGCAGCGATGTGGATGCAGGCAGCGGTATGATCGGGTCCCGCAGGCGCCATCGGCGGGTCGCTCGTGCGGCACGCGGGTTCGGCAAGGGCACAGCGCGCAGCGAACGCGCACCCTGGTTCCGGCGGCCCCAGCGGCGGCACCGCGCCCGGGACGACCCGGTGGCGCTCCCCGCGTCGCGCATCGAGGCGCGGCAGCGCCTGCATCAGTCCCTGGGTGTAGGGATGGGCAGGCTGGCCGAGCACCGCCGTAACCGGACCGCGCTCGACGATGCGCCCGCGGTACATCACCGCCACCTCCGCGACGGTCTCGGCGACCACACCGAGGTCATGGGAAATGAGAAGAAGCGCCATGCCGCGCTCGTCCACGAGCGCCCGCACGAGGTCGAGGATGTGAGCCTGGACGGTGACGTCGAGCGCCGTCGTGGGCTCATCGGCGATCAGAAGATCGGGGCCGCAGATCAGCGCCATCGCGATCATGACTCGCTGGCGCTGGCCGCCCGAGAGCTCGTGGGGAAACTGGCTCATGCGCCTTGCCGACTGATCGAGGCCGACCTCGGTGAGCAACCGCAGGGCCTGCGCGTACGCTGCCGCCTGGCCCATACCGCGATGTATCCGGAGCGGTTCGGCGACCTGGCGGCCGACCGGGTGGAGCGGATTGAGCGCCGTCATCGGCTCTTGGAAGATCATCGCCAGACGCTGCCCGCGCAGCCTGCACAGCGTGTCCTCCGGCTGGGTCAACAGGTCGACGCCGGCGAAGCCGATGCGTCCGCGCCCGTGCACGCCGCGGGGCAGCAGCCCCATGATGGCCAACGCGGTGAGTGTCTTGCCGCAGCCCGACTCGCCGACGATGCCGAGCGTCCGGCCGTGCGCCAGGGCGAAACTCACGCCCCGCACCGCTGGCGCCTCGCCCGTCGGCGCCTCGACCACGGCCCACAGGTCGGCGACGTCGAGCAGCGCCACCTCAGCGTCCTCGTGCGAGCCTGGGATCGAGCGCATCGCGCAGCCCGTCGCCCAGGAGGTTGAGGCCAAGCACGGCGATCACGATTGCCAGCCCCGGATAGACCGCCAGCCCCGGCGCCAGGTACATGAAGGTCTGCGCCTCGTTCAGCATGCGGCCCCAGCTCGGTGCGGGCGGCTGGGTGCCGATGCCGAGATAGCTGAGCGCCGCTTCGGCGAGGATGGCAATCGCGAACTGGATGGTGGCTTGGACCAGCAGCACGCTGGCGATGTTGGGCAGCACGTGCTCGAGGGTGATGCGAAATGCGCCCTTGCCGGCGACGCGTGCCGCGAGGATGAACTCACGCGGCCAGATCGTCAGCGCGGCGCCGCGGGCGATGCGGGCGAACACCGGTATGTTGAACACGCCGATGGCGACGATGGCGGTGGCCGGGCCGGGACCGAGCCACGCCGTCAGCAGGATCGCCGAGAGCACCGCGGGCAGCGCAAAGGTAATGTCGCAGAGGCGCATCACCAGCTCATCGAGCCAGCCACGCCGCGCCGCCGCGAGCACCCCTAGCGCGACGCCGATGACGAACCCGAGCCCGACGGCGATGACCCCGACCACGATCGAGGTGCGCGCGCCGGCCATGAGCAGCGTGGCGACGTCACGGCCGAAGTGGTCCGTGCCCAGCCAGTGGACGGCCGAGGGGCCCTGAAGGCGCTCGGACAAGGCCATTGCCGTCGGCGGGTGCGGTGTCCAGGCCAGCGACACGAGCGCCGCAGCGATGACCACGCCGACGAGCCCGCCGCCGACCCACAGGCTTGCCGTGCTCGCCCCGCGCGACGACCCCATCATGCGCTGAGCTTCACCCGCGGGTCGATGACCGCGTAGAGGAGATCGACGAGGAAGTTGACGGCGACGACCACGACGGCGAACAGCAATACGACGTCGCGCACGAGCTGGAGGTCGCGCTGCGAGATCGCCTGGAACGCTAGCCGGCCGAGACCCGGCAGCGCGAACACGTTCTCGAGTACCACCGCACCCGCCGTGAGGTTGGCGAACTGCAGGCCCATCACCGTCACGACCGCGACCAAGGCATTGCGCAGCCCGTGACGCCACAAGGCAGCCCGGCGGCTCAGGCCCTTGGCGCGGGCGGTGCGCATGAAGTCCTCATCGAGCACCTCGATCACTGCCGAGCGGGTGACCCGGGCGAGGATCGCCGCCTGCACGAGCGCCAGCGCGATCGCGGGCAAGACGAGCGAGCGCAGCGCGGCGCCGATCCCGGCGTCCCAGCCGGCGAAGCCGCCGGCTGGAAACCAGCCGAGCTCGACGGCGAACAGCAGGATGAGGAGAATCGCGAACCAGAAACCCGGCACCGCGATGCCGAGCTGCGTCAGCGCCATGACCGCGACATCGCCCGCGCTGCCGCGGCGCGCGGCGGCGTAGACGCCGGCGGACAGCGCGATTGCCGTGGTCAGGGCCATGGCGACGGCGGCGAGCGGCAGCGTGATCGCGAGGCGCTCGGCGAGAAGGCCGCCGATCGGCACGTGGTAGGTGTAGCTCACTCCGAACTCGCCACCGAGGAGGCCACCGACCCAGGCGAGATAGCGCGCCGCGGGCGGGCGCTCGAGGCCGAGCCGGACGCGTAGCGCGGCGACCGCTTCCGGATCCGCCTCGGGCCCCAGAATGGTGCGCGCAGGGTCGCCCGGCAGCACTTCGACCACGACGAAGATGACCAGCGAGGCGGCGAGCAGAGTGGCGGCGAGCGTGAGGAGGCGCCGGACTAGGAAGGCGCTCATGCGCGCCTCAGGCGCGCTTGCGCGCCAACGTCAAACCGTCGCCGATTGGCACCATCGCAATGCTGACCCGGGCGTCCGCGTGGAGCTTGGCGTTGAGGGTGCGGATCGCCAGCGTGTCCGGGTCGGTCTTGGTCGGGTCGATCACGTTGCCGAACCAGAGAACGTTGTCGATGGCCAGCAAGCCGCCAACCCGGAGCAATGCCAGGCAGCGCTCATAGTACTGGTCGTAGTCTTCCTTGTTGGCATCGACGAAGGCGAAATCGAAGCGGCCAGCCGCGCCGGCGGTGATCAGGTCATCGAGCGTAGCCGGCGCCAGCGCGAGGCGCAGCTCGATCTTGTCGCGCACCCCGCCGTCCCGCCAGTAGCGCTCGGCGATGGCGGTCCATTCCGGGTTGATGTCGCAGGCAACGACACGGCCGTCAGGCGGCAGGGCGAGCGCCACCGCCAATGTGCTGTAGCCGGTATAGACGCCGACCTCGATGCAGCGGCGGGCACCGATCAGCTCGACCAGGAGCGCCATCAGGGCGCCCTGCTCAGGCGTGATCTGCATGATGCTGCGCGGCATCCGCTGGGTTTCGGCGTGCAGGCGGGCAAGCACGTCGGGCTCACGCACCGCCACGGATTGGAGGTATGCTTGCAACGGCGCGGTGAGCTGAATGGCGCTGGCCGACATGGTGGGATCCGCAGGGGTCGGCGGCTAGCCAATCACAAAGCTGTCAACGACGCCAGCCTGGGAAAAAGCATCTCGCCGCAATTCCGCCGCGATTCGGCCCTACTGGCGCCCGAATCGGGGGGCATTCTCTCAACCATTGGGCCTCCTGGGGTCCGGTCGTCTAGAGCAGGTCTCTCCCCCCAGCCACCTGCTCCGGGACGGCCGGACCTGTTTTCGTTTGGCCTGCAGTTCCTCATCCACGGTTCCGCCGCTATGCTGCGCCCCGCCGCGCACGCGGCGTGCATCCCGAGGGCGACATGGCACAAACGTTGTACGAACTGGTCGGGCGCGACGACCATCGCTTCAGCCCGTTTTGTTGGCGCACGCTGATGGCGCTGCGGCACAAGGGACTGAGGCCCGAGAGGGTGCCGGTCCGATTCACCGAAAAACCGAAGATCGCCTTCAGCGGGCAGGAGCTTGTCCCCGTCCTGGTCGATGGCGCCACCACCGTGTCCGACTCGTGGACCATTGTCCAGTATCTCGAGACGGCCTACCCCAACGCGCCGGCGCTGTTCGGCGGCGCCGCCGCCCAGGCCGAGGCGCGCTTCATCAATCACTGGGCCGACGGGCAACTGCAACCCGCCATGGTGCGGCTGATCATCGGCGACATTTACGCCTGTCTCGAGCCGGCCGACCAGGCCTACTACCGTAAGACCCGCGAGGCGCGTTTCGGCATGACGATCGAGGCCCTGGCGGGCGCGCGCGAGCTCGAGCTCGAGCCCTACAGGAGACTGCTGGCGCCGCTGCGCGCAACGCTCAAGGAGCAGCCTTATCTCTGCGGCGAGGCCCCGGCCTATGCCGACTACATCGTGTTCGGCGCCTTCCAATGGGCGCGCTGTTCCAGCCCATACCCCATGCTGGAGGCGAGCGACCCGATCTTCGCCTGGCGCCAGCGGCTGCTCGAGCGCTTCGACGGATTCGCCGGCGCCGCGAAGTCGTTCGGGGCGTGATGGCACTGATCCGCACCGACTACCTGGTCGTCGGTGCTGGTATCGCGGGCGCCTCGGTCGGCTACGAGCTCGCGACGAGCGGCGCGGTGGTGGTGCTCGAACGCGAGACGATGCCGGGCTACCACACCACCGGTCGCTCAGCCGCGATCTACACCGAATCCTATGGCAATGCGATCGTGCGCCGGCTGACTGTGGCGAGCCGCAGTTTCCTCATCGCCCCGCCGGCAGGCTTCACCGAGCACCCCCTGCTTACACCCCGCGGGGTGCTGGTCTTCGCCCGGCCCGAGGACGGCGAGCGGCTGGCGGCAGCGCTTGCCGAGGTGCGGGCGCTGGTGCCGAGCATCCATGCCATCGCGCCCGAAGAAGCCTGTCGCGCCGTCCCGGCCCTGAGGCGCAACTGCGTCGGCGGTGCCTTCCTCGAGCCCGACGCGATGGACATGGACGTGCACGCGATTCACAGCGGCTACCTGCGCGGCCTCGCAGCCCGTCACGGCCGGGTCGTGACCGGCGCCGAGGTGCGCGGCCTGACCCGGGTCGGCGGCGACTGGGAGGTCGAGACGGGGCGTGGCCGGTTTCGCGCTGCGGTGCTCGTCAACGCCGCCGGGGCGTGGTGCGATGCCGTGGCCGAACTCGCCCAGGTGACACCCGTCGGACTCGTACCCAAGCGGCGGACCGCGATCACATTCGATCCGCCACCCGGGACGGCCGTGCGCGGCTGGCCGTTCACCGTCGACGTCAACGAGACTATCTATTTCCGTCCCGAGGGCGGGCGCCTGATGGCCTCGCCCGCGGACGAGACGCCGATGCCGCCATGCGATGTCCAGCCCGATGAGCTCGACGTGGCGATCACGGTCGACCGGTTGCAGCAGGCCACCACCCTGGACATCCGTCGGGTCGAGCACAAGTGGGCCGGGCTGCGCAGCTTCGTCGCCGACAAGACCCATGTCGTGGGCTTCGAGCAGAAGGTGCCGGGGTTCTTCTGGCTCGCCGGCCAGGGCGGCCATGGCATCCAGACCGCGCCTGCGGTGGCGCGCGCCGCCGCGGCCCTCATTCGCACCGGGGCTTTGCCGTCCGACCTGGACGATGCGGGGCTCACCGCGGCAGCGCTCTCGCCCGTCCGGCTGTCGCGTTGATGGCGATCAAGGCAGGGCGCGCACAAGCCAAGTAGCCTGTCTCGTGAAACCGGCGGAGCGGGCGATGAGATGGGCAATTGTGGCGGCACTGCTCGTGCTCGCCGCGTGCGGCACTGATCGCGACCACGCCGAGCGGCGCTGCACCGAGAAGGGCTTCAAGAGCGACCCGCAGCGCTACGAGAACTGCCTCCGCGAGTAGGAGTACTGGTTGGAGCGCAACCGCGAGCTCAACGAGCTCTACCGCGGGCCGCGCTAGCGAGCCTCGCCCGACCGCCTAGAGCCAGCGGCGAACGGAGCGGCGGTAGGCGCGGTAGGCATCGCCGAAGCGCGCCGCAAGATAACGTTCCTCCGGCGCAATCACGCCATAGCGGATCACGACCAGCAGCGGGGCGAGGACAGCGAGCGCCCACAGGCTGTCGAGCGCGACGCCGATCCCCGCGTAGATCAGGCTGAGGCTCACGTAGATCGGGTTGCGCGACAGATGGTAGACACCATCGGTCACCAGAGCCGCGCTCGGTCGCCACGTCTCGACCGGCGTCCGGTGGCGGCGCAGCCGGCTGATCGCTGCCGTCATGCCGCCACAACCCAAGGCCAGCAGCACGCCGGCGAGGACGAAGCGGGTCGTGCCGATCACGAGCTGGGTTGGTCACAGAAACTCGAGCGCTAAGCCGATAGCGAGCGCGCAGAGATAGAGGACGGGTGGGCGGGCCACCACGCCGGCAGTGCCCGCCTCGCCCGCCATCGCCTGTCCCATCACGGCGGGCCGCGCTATAGGCCGTGGCGCTGCGCCCACAGGCGGTCGAGCCTGTCGCGCTGCGCCGGTTCGAGCGCGTGGGAGAACGCATCGAAGGCCGGGCGTATGCGTTGCACGGCATCGAGCCCGGCAACGGCGATCGCACTGGTAGCGGAGCTCTCACCGGTCAAGGCCACCAGTTCGCCGAAGAAGTCGCCCTGGCGATACGACTCATAGGCCACTTCCCGGCCGCCGTCCGAGAAGTTCACGATCCGTGCCGAGCCCTGGACGATGAAGTAGACGTCGTGGTCGCCATCGTCGCGGTTGAAGATCTGCTCCCCGCGGGCACATCTCCGCCAGCGGCACTGCATCTCGAGTCGGTGCCGATCCTCTGCGGGTAGGTCGCAAAACAGCCGAATGCTGCCGAGCCACCTGTGATCAATTGCCGGCATGGTCTTCCCACCCCTGGTTCGTCGTCATGGTTGCATCCTAGGGAGGGCTCGCGCGATGCACAGTGACGGCTATACGAATCCTGCGAATCGTTAGGGAAGGGTTAACGCAGCCGCAAAACGGCGGTACCATGCGGGTATTCCCTAATGTTGCGGCGAGGTCGGCGTGCTAAGCTTCGGCCGCTTGGGCGCGTCGAGCAGGGGTGACAGGCCGTGGAGCGGTGGAACTACTATTTCGAGCAGTGCCAGGGCATCACGGTGACCGGGGCGACAGTGCGGCTTCCGGCCGGCCTCGGGATCGTCACCTCGGGGGAGAAGGTCGATTGCGACCAGGTGCTGTTTCCCGCCGGGCAGCGGCACTTCGATCTGATCATCGGCGAGGTCGAACGCCTCGCCCGGCTGGGCTTCGCCAAGCGCTACGGCAAGCTGAGATAGGACGGTATCCCGCCGCGCGGCGGGCGCGGCAGGCGCGAGGCGGCGATGCCAGCGATCATCGAGCACATCTACGTCGCGGCCAGCGGCGGTACGGTGATGCGCGAATGCGCTGAGATTCAGGCGCTCGCGGGGCGCGGGCTCGAGGGCGATCGCTACTGCGAGCGGCGCGGCTATTGGACGAACGTCGATGAGTGCCAGGTCACGCTCATCGCGGCCGAGGACCTCGACGCGATCGCG
>VGEJ01000100.1 GCA_016869335.1 Alphaproteobacteria bacterium
CTCCGCCGGCGCGAAACCGGCGGTGAGGAGCGCTGGCGCCGTGCACACGATCTCGTTCCAGCCCATGTGGGGCACCTTGAGCCTGGCGGCCTCGGGCGGGAGGCAGAACCGCCGGGTATCGGCGGCGAGCCAGCCGAGGCCCGCCGTGCTGCCTTCCTCGCTCGCCCGGGTCATGAGCTCGAGGCCGAGGCAGATGCCGAGCACGGGCACGCCATCGCCGAGGACACGTTCGGTCAATGGCTCCACTAGGTCGCGGTCGTGCAGGGCCCGCATCCCGTTGTTGAAGGAGCCGACGCCAGGCAGCACGATGCGGCTGGCGCGGCGCAACTCCTGCCGCGTGCCAACCACCTCGGCCGCAACGCCCAGGCGGTTCAGCATGTTGGCGATCGAGCCGATGTTGCCGATGCCACAATCGATGATGAGCAGGGTCACAGCGTGGCGCTGACGCTGGCTTGGACGGCCGCCGGCACCTGGCTCTCGTGGGCCGCGCCGGCGCCGAGGAAAGTGCGGCACCAGTGCTCGAAGGAGAGTAGCGACCAGATCAGGAGCCGGCGGTTCTCGCGGCCCTCGATATGATCGTCCACCAGGGCGCGGACGGCGGTGGGGTCGAGGAAGTCGTAGATCCGGGCACGGTCGTCGTAAAGCACAGCCCGCACATGGTCGATGCTCTCGCCCTTGAACCAGCTGGCGTCGGGCGCGGAGAAGCCCTGCTTGACCCGGCGCGTCACCGACTCGGGGATGTAGCGCCGCATGCCCTTGCGCAGGATCAGCTTGCCGTCTCGGGTCTTGGCGAAATACTGGCGCGTCTTGAGGCCGGCCTGGTTCTCGTTCAACCGGGTCACGGCGCCGAGGTTGTTGAGCTTGAGCCGCACCGGAACGCGCATCGCGAAATCCACCAGGTCGTTGTCGAGGAACGGTACCCGGGTCTCCAGCCCGTGCGCCATCGAGAGCTTGTCCTCGACCACCAGGAGGCCATGGAGGAAGGTCTTGGCCTCGAAATAGAGCGAGTGGTTGATGTAGTCCTCGGGCCTGGTCAAGGTCGCCGCGTGTTCCTGGAACACGCCGCGGAAGATGTCCCGCGTCGAGACGTGCCGCACGTCGGGCCAGATCGGCCCGAAGACGGCAGCGACGGCGGAGCCTGGGATCAGACGCTGCCAGTAGTCGTAGTACTGATCGACGTAGTGCTCGAAGTCGTCGTTGACCACGGCACGGTAGTAGCGCCAGGGGTAGCCGCCGAACAGCTCGTCCCCGCCGGCGCCCGACAGCACCACCTTGACGAACCGGGCGGCGAGCTTGGCGGCATAGTAGTTGGGGTAGCTCTGGCCGACACGCGGTTCCTCGATGTGCCAGGCCAGCGCCGGCAGCACGCGCTCCATGTCACCCGATTTCAGTACCATCTCGTAGTGCTCGGTACGGAAGCGATAGGACATGTGTTCGGCCTTCTCGCGCTCATCGAAGCCGAGTTCTATGCCTGAGGCCGAGCTCAGGTCGAAGCCGACCGTGAAGCTGCACATGTAGGGCAGCTCGCGCGCCGCCAGCGCGGTGACCGAGCCGGAATCCATCCCTCCGCTCAGGTAGGCGCCGAGCGGCACGTCCGCCACCAGTTGCCGGCGCACCGCCTGGCGGAACAGGTGGTCGAGCTCGTCAAGATAGGCCGCCTCGCTGCGTCGCGTCGCCGGCTCGTGAAAGTCGTAGTCCCAGTAGCGCTCGGGCGCCGGCCCCTCGGTGCCGCCCGGGCGAAGCGTCAGGGTGCTGCCTGCCGGCAGCAGCGAGACGCCCGCGAACAGCGTCCCGCCCGCGAACAGGTTCTGGAACGTGAAGTACTCGAGGAGCGCTGCCGGATCGAGCCGGGTGGCGGCGCCCGGATGGGCCAGGATGGCCTTGACCTCGGAGCCGAACAGGAAGACGCGGCCGCAGCGCGCGTAGTAGAGCGGCTTGATGCCGAAGCGGTCGCGCGCGAGCGTGAGCGTGCGCTCGGCACCATCCCACAGGGCGAAGGCGAACATGCCGTTGAAGCGGGGGATTGCCGCCGCGCCCCACGCCGCGCAGGCGGCCAGCACGACCTCGGTGTCGGTGCGCGAGCGAAAGCGGTGGCCGAGCGCCTCGAGTTCGCGCCGGAGCTCCCGGAAGTTGTAGATCATGCCGTTGAAGCTCAGCGCGTACCGGCCATCGGCGCTGATCATGGGCTGCCGCCCGGCCGGCGTCGGGTCGATGATGGCGAGGCGCCGGTGGCCAAGTCCGACCGCGCCATCGAGGTAAGTGCCCTCGCCATCGGGACCACGATGCGCCAGGCGGTCGATCATGGCCTGCAAGGCGTCGGCCGAAGCGGGCGCCCCGTCGTGCCGGAGGATGCCAGCGATACCGCACATGCTCAGGCGGCGCGACGGGCGATGACGGTGATGCCGGCCGGCTCGATCACTTCGCGCTCGATCTCGAGTGAGGCCTCGGCGCACCAGGCGCGGACCTCCTCGGGGCTCTGCCGGTGGGCGTTGGCCGGAGCGTACCAGTCGAAGTTGATGTGGTTGAGCTCCTCGAGCGACAGGTCGGGGTGATGGAACGCCTTGAACACATGCCAATAGAACAGGCGTTGCAGCGGCACGCGGCCCGCCGGGATCTCGAGGAGGCCGATCGCCTCCGGCACCTCGACGGTGAGATCGAGATCGCCGAGCGCCTTGCCGAGCTTGGTGAGCGGGAGCAGCGCCTGCCACGCCGCCTCGGCGCTCATACCCTGCAGTCTGGCGCGGATGTAATCATCGGTGAACTCGCGGATCGGCCCCTTGCGCCGATAGACGTAGAACAGGAAACGCCCCCTCGGGCTCAAGAGCGGTGCCAGCGCCTTGAGCGCCGCCGCCGTCGAGTCGGTGTGGTGCAGGACGCCCTCGGCGAAGATCACATCGCAGCTGCCCGCAGGCAGCGGCAGCGCGGACAGGTCGGCCTGAAAGAAGGCCCCGCTCCAGCCGGCCTCTCCAAAGCGCGCGGCCGCCACCTCGACCGCCTCCGACACATCGACACCGACGTAGTGCACCCGATCGAGCACGTCGCCGAACAGCTCGATGGCCGACAGGGCGGCGCCGCAGCCGGCATCGAGCAGTACAGGCCGAGGCGGGAGCTCGCGCCACCACGCCGCGGCCGCTGGGTCGCCATAGCGCTCGCGGAGCCATGCCCGCGTGCGCGCCAGCGCAGCCTCGGACTCATACGTCGCGCGCTGGGCCCACTTGAACGCGAAGCTCGCCCCCGTCCGCGCCTGGGCGGCCGAGAGCACACGCTCGCACCGGAGAATGCCGCCGTGCATCCGAAAGCGCTCGCCGCGGAGTTCGAGGGCTTCGCCCTCGGACGGCGGCCGCCGACCCAGCAGGTCGGCCAGCCACGCCGGCGGCTCCTGCCGCCGCGTGGCGTCAGAGCGCGTGGAGCGCTTCGGCGACGTAGGCGAAGTCATTGGCGGACATGCGGTTGTGCAGCGGTAACGCGATCGACTGATCCTGGAGGCGCCGTGCAACCGGGAACTGCCCCTGCTGCAACCGGAAGCGCCGCCGGTAGAAGCCTAGCTCGGTGACGGCATGGGTTCCCGGCCGGGTGGCGATGCCGCGCACCTCCAGGCGCGCCATCAGCTCGTTGCGCGGCGCCGGCGCCGTCGCTTCATCGATCACGGCGACATAGGCCTGCCAAGCGTGGACCTGATGCGCCGCCACGGTGGGCGGCTTGAGCCAGGCGATGTCGGCAAGCGCCCTGTCGTACCACGCGGCCCAGCGCGCGCGCTCGGCGATGAAACGGTCGAGTTTGCTGAGCTGCACCAGGCCGATCGCACCTTGGAGATCGGTCATCCGGTAGTTGAAACCGAGTTCGTCGAAATCAGGCAGCAGGTAGGGTCGCGGGCCGTGATGGCGCACCTCCTCGGGCACGCTCGCACCGTGGTTGCGAAGGCAGCGGCAGCGCTCGGCCAGCACGGCATCGTCGGTGGTGATCATCCCGCCTTCGCCGGTCGTGATCGACTTGCGCGGATGGAAGCTGAAGCAGCCGGCATGGCCGAGCCCGCCAGCGGCCGCGCCATGATGTCCGGCACCGGCCGCACAAGCCGCGTCCTCGACGATGGCGACCGACTCTGGCACGGCCGCCCGAACCGCCGCCATGTCGGCGCACAGCCCGAACAGGTGAACCGGGATGACGGCCCTGGTGCGTGCCGTGACAGCCTCGGCGAGGCGCGCCGGATCGATATTGTAAGTCTCCGGCAGGACGTCAACGAACACCGGTGTGGCGCCGCAATAGAGCGCGGCGTTGGCGGTGGCGACCCAGGTGAACGCCGGCACGATCACTTCATCGCCCGGGCCGACGCCCAGTGCCGTCAGGCATAGATGCAGCGCGGTAGTGCAGTTCGAGGTCGCGACGGCTTGGGCGACGCCGTGCCGCCCGGCAAAAGCGCGCTCGAAGGCCTCCACCTTGGGGCCCTGGGTGAGCCAGCCGCTCTCGAGCGGCTCGCGGAGCGCCTGCCACTCGGCATCGCCTACCGCGGGCCGCGCGATCGGCACCCGCCGGGCCGGCAGGCTATCGGTCATGCGGCCGATGCCTGCCGTCGTCGTTCATCGACCGCCGCCTTGTGGCCGGCGCGCCAGGCGATGAGCCGACGCAGGCCCTCCTCGAGTCCGATCTCGGCCGTGAAACCCAGCTCGCGCGTCGCACGCTCGGGCGAGCCGATGCGATTCTTGACGAAGGTGAGCCCGGCCGGCTCGTACACCACACCCGCGCGGTTGCTGGTCAGCCTGAGGATCAATTCCGCGAGTTCCCGGATCGGTGTCCGCTTGCCGGTGCCGACGTTGTAGTAGCGGTCCACGGTAGATGCCCGCATCGCGCACACATTGGCCCGCGCGCAGTCTTCGACGGCGACGAAGTCGTATGCTTGGCTGCCGTCACCGTAGACCTTGAGCGGCGCGCCCTGATCGACGGCATCCAGCATTCTCATGATGACGGCGATATAGGCGCCACGATAGTCCTGGCGCGGACCGTAGACGTTCATATAGCGCAGGCCGACGTAGGGCAGCCGGTAGCGGTGGTGCAGCGCGCGGGCCATCGCCTCGCCGGCGATCTTGGTGGCACCGTAGAAGTTGGTGTTGTTGAACGGGTGATCCTCGGTCATCGGCTCGGCTACGGCATCGCCGTAGACCGAGGCCGAGGATGAATACACCAGCCGCGACACGCCGGCGGCGATGCAGGCTTCAAGTACGTTGAACGTGCCGCGAACGTTCACCTCGAAAGCGGCGCGCGGGTAGTCGTAGCACTGCAGGAGCCACAGCGCCGCGAAGTGGAACACGCCATCTGCGCCCTTGAGCGCCGCCGCGAGGACATCGGTCTGGCAGATGTCGCCCCCGGCCTCGAACAGCTTGACGCGTGGATCGCGGAGCGCGTCGGCGAGGTTGTCGAGGCTGCCGCGTACGAAGTTGTCGTAGACGACGATCTCGCGCACATCCTCGCGCACCAGACAATCGATCGTATGCGAGCCGATCAGCCCGGCGCCGCCGATGACGACCAGGCGTTTGCCCCGAAGATCCATCGTCAGCGGAGGCCGAGTGCCGAGCGCACCGCGGCGACGACGCGATCCTGCGTCCCCTCGTCGAGGTCGGGGTGCATCGGCAGGCTGAGCACTCGGCGGGCGAGGTCACGGGCCACGGGTGTGCCGCCGGGAACGGTCGGACAAGTGGCAAAGGCGGTCGTCTCGTTGAGCGGGGTGGGGTAGTAGACGGCGGTCGGCACGCCCGCGGCCTTCAACCGCTCCGCAACGTCGTCGCGGTCATCGAGCTGCAGCGTGTACTGGGCCCACACCGAGGTGGCGCCCGGCGCGAGGCGCGGCACCTGCGCCACGTCGGACAGCGCCGCGTGATAGCGCTCGGCCACCCGCTGCCGGCACGCGATCTCGCCGGGAAAGGCCTTGAGCTTCTCGATCAGGATGGCGCCCTGGACGGTGTCGAGCCGCGAGTTCATGCCGACCCGCCGGGTATCGTACTTGGCGCTGCCGCGACCGTGCTGGCGCAGCGAGGCCACGAGCTCCGCCGTCTGCGCATCGGCGGTGAACACCGCACCGCCATCGCCGTAGCAGCCGAGCGGCTTGGCCGGAAAGAAGCTCGTGGTCGTCATCTCTGCAAGGGTTCCGACCGCGGCGCCGTGCAGTGCAGCGCCGCAACTTTGCGCGGCATCGGCGATCAGGCGCAATCCGGCCGCCGAAGCGATCGGGCGCAGCGCCGGGTAGTCGGCGGGCTGGCCGAACAGGTCGACGGCGATGACCGCGGCCGGGTGGAGTCCGGCCGGCGGCGCCACAACGGCGTGCGCGAGGCTCGCGGGGTCGAGTGCGAAGGTGTCGGGCAGAACATCGACAAACACCGGGGTGGCGCCGCACAGCGCGACCGCGCCGGCGGTCGCCGCGAAGGTGAACGCCGGCACGAATACGGCATCGCCCACGCCGATGCCGTGGGCGCGCAGTGCCAGCACCAACGCGTCGGTGCCGTTGGCGCAGCTCACGACGTGGGCCGCCCCCGTGAAATGCTGGAGCGCACGCTCGAACGCGGCCACCTCGGGGCCCATGATGTACTGGCCGTGCGCCAGAACGCGCCCGATCGCGCCCTCGATGGCCGCGCCAAGGCGGCGCTGCTGCGCCGCGAGGTCGATGAACGCGATCGGCCGAGGGGCCGGACGCGTGCGGGCGAGCGTCATCGGGTCCTCATCGGTCCAGGGCGGTCAGCCGGTCGGGCGCGGCCAGGACGTAGCGGCGCCCGCTCCGCGGGCAAACGAGGTCGGCGCCGAGCCTCTCGCCCTCGTGCGAGACCCAGCCGACCCGGCGCGCGGGGACGCCGATCATGAGCGAGTGCGCGGCAACATCGCCGGTCACGACGGCGCCGGCGCCGATCAGGCAATAGGCGCCCAGCGTGGTGCCGCAGAGGATCGTGGCGTTGGCGCCGATGGTGGCGCCGCGCTGTACCCGGGTGGGGCGGAACTCGTCCTTGCGCTCGACCTCGGCGCGCGGGTTGCTGACGTTGGTGAAGACGCAGCTCGGGCCACAGAACACGCCGTCCTCGAGCGTCACGCCGGCGTAGACGCTGACGTTGTTCTGGATCTTGCAGCGATCGCCGATCGTCACATCCGGGCCGACCATGACGTTCTGGCCGAGCACGCAGTCGCGGCCGATGCGGGTGCGCGGCAGGATGTGGCAGAAGTGCCAGATCTTGGTGCCCGCCCCGAGCTCGACCGGCGCATCGATGTAGGCCGACTCGTGGACGAATACCCCCGGCCACCGCTCCTTGCCGGACGAGCGGGCCGCCCCGTGCGTTGCGCCCAACACCAAGTCCCGATATGAGTTGCCGGCGGCCCCGCGCAGGCCGCCGGCCACTGTTCGCAGCGGGGTGCGAAAATGTCAAGGGTACCGGCTCGCGGATCGGCATGACGGCGCTCTCGCTGCGCCTGGAGCGGGCGCTCAAGACCACCGGCACGCGAAGTCTGGGGCTGCGGCTCGCCTTCAAGCGGGCGTTTCTGCGCCGGGCTCGGTGTGTGTTCGTCACGGCGATGCCCAAGTCGGCATCTTCGCTGCTGGCGGCCGAGCTGGCCGAGGCAACAGGTTTCCTGCGCTACTTCCTCGGTCAGAACCCGCTCGGCGAACAGGACCTCTATCTGCCGCGGCTGATCGATTCGTGGACGATGGACATCGTCTGCCATCAGCACGTCCGGGCGAAAGCCGTCAATCTGGCGCTGATGCGCGAGTTCGCGATCCGGCCCATCATTTTGGTCCGAGACATCGGCGATGCGCTGGTGTCGCTCCGCGACCATCTCAAGCGGGAGGGGCCGGTGACGCCGGTGTTCGAGGCGCCGCCGGGCTTTGCCGCCCGTGAGCGCAGCTGGCAGCTCGATGCTCTGATCGATCTGGCGGCGCCGTGGTACGTCGATTTCTACGCCGGCTGGTGCTCGGCCGCCATCGAGAAGCTGTGGCTGAAGTACCCGGATGTCGTCGCGCCGGAGGGCGCTGCGCTGGCGCGGGCGCTTGCCTTCCACGGCGTCGTCAGGCAACCAGCGGAGCTCACCGCAGCGCGGCGCCGGGCGCAGGGCGCCGAGGTCCGCTTCAACAAGGGTATCGCGGGGCGCGGG
>VGEJ01000101.1 GCA_016869335.1 Alphaproteobacteria bacterium
CCGGGCGAGCGCGCTCGCGTCACCGTGGCGCGGCGGCCCGACCAGCGCCGGCGCGACGGCAAGATCACCATCAGCCAGGCCCTCAACGAGCACGAGCGGGTGCGCAGCCTCGCCTCGGTGCGGCGGGCGCGCGAGCGCGAGAAGCGACTAGCGCGCCTGGCCGCGGGCGAGACCACGCCCGAGAAGATCGTGCGCGATGTGATCGTCCCAGAGACCATCACGGTTCAGGAACTCGCCGCACGCATGGCCGAGCGCGGCGTCGATGTCATCAAGGTGCTGATGAAGGTGGGCGTCATGGCGACCATCAATCAGCAGATCGATGGCGACACGGCCGAGCTCGTGGTCGCCGATTTCGGCCACCGCGTCAAGCGTGTCAGCAAGGCCGACGTCGAGATCGGCATCGGCGGCGAGCCCGATATCGAGGCCGAGCGCATCCCGCGGCCGCCGATCGTCACCGTCATGGGACACGTCGACCACGGCAAGACCTCGCTGCTCGATGCCCTGCGCCAAGCCAACGTCGCGGCCGGCGAGGCGGGCGGCATCACGCAGCACATCGGCGCCTACCAGGTGGCGACGGCGGGCGGCCAACGCCTCACCTTCCTTGACACTCCCGGTCACGAGGCGTTCACCGCGATGCGAGCGCGGGGCGCCAACGTCACCGATATCGTGGTCCTGGTGGTGGCGGCCGATGACGGCGTCATGCCGCAGACCGTCGAGGCGATCAATCACGCCCAGGCGGCGGGCGTGCCGCTGGTCGTGGCGATCAACAAGATGGACAAGGCGGACGCCGATCCTGACCGGGTGCGGCGCGAGCTTCTGCAGCACGGCGTGGTCGTCGAGTCGATGGGCGGGCAGACCCAAGCGATCGAGATCTCAGCGGCCAAACGCACCAATCTGGACCGGCTCGAGGAAGCGATCCTTCTGCAGTCCGATCTCCTCGATCTCCGGGCAAACCCACACCGTGCGGCGCAGGGCGCGGTGGTCGAGTCGCGCGTCGATCGCGGCCGCGGCGTGGTCGCCACCGCGCTCATTCAGAGCGGCACACTGCACGTCGGTGACATCATCGTCGCCGGCGGCGAGTGGGGTCGCGTCCGCGCCCTGGTGGACGACCGCGGCGCGACGATCGAGAGCGCCGGCCCGGCCACGCCGGTCGAGGTCATCGGCCTGAACGGACTGCCGCTCGCCGGCGAAGCACTGGTCGGCGTCGACAACGAGGCGCGGGCGCGCGAAGTGGCCGAGTTCCGTTCACGCCGCGCACGCCAGGAGCGCATTGCCGGCGGCCCCGCCACGCTCGAGCAGATGTTCACCCGCATCCAGGAGGGCGTCGCCCGCGAGGTGCCGATCGTCGTCAAGGCCGACGTGCATGGCTCGCTCGAAGCCATTCTGAGCTCGGTGAGCAAGCTGCGGACCAGCGAGGTGGGGGCGCGCATCCTGCACGCTGGCGTCGGCGGCATCAACGAGTCGGACGTCGACCTCGCGCAGGCCTCGGAGGCCTTGGTCATCGGCTTCAACGTGCGCGCAAACAAGCAGGCGCGCGAGCTCGCCCGCCAGCGCGGCACCGAGCTCCGCTACTACTCGGTCATCTATGAGCTGGTGGACGACATCAGGGCCATCCTGAGCGGCATGCTCGCGCCATCGACGCGCGAGCGTTTCCTCGGCAACGCCGAGGTGCTCCAGGTGTTCGCGATCACGAAGGTCGGCCGAGTCGCCGGGTGCCGCGTGACCGAGGGGGTCGTGCGGCGGGCGGCCAAGGTGCGCCTGCTGCGCGACAGCGTGGTGATCTATGAGGGCAGCCTCTCGACCCTGAAACGCTTCAAGGACGAAGTCCGCGAGGTGCGCGAAGGCAACGAGTGCGGCGTCGCGCTGGAGCGCTTCCAGGACATGCAGCCGGGCGACGTCATCGAGGCCTTCGACATCGAGCAGGTCGCGCGAACGCTGTGAGCGGGGCGCGCCGGGGGCGTCCGCACGCTGGCGGGCCGCGCCCCCTTCGGGTCGGCGAGGCCATGCGCCATGCCTTGGCCGAGATCCTGTTGCGCCACGATCTCGGCGACGTCGGCCTACGGGGTGCATCCATCACCGTGACCGAGGTTCGGATGAGCGCCGACCTCCGGCGCGCGACCGCCTGCGTGCTGCCGCTCGGCGGCGCCGGGGCTCCAGAGGTGCTGGCCGCGTTGGAGCGCGAGGCGACGGAGCTCCGCATGCGGCTCGGCCGGCTCGTGCCCCTCAGGTACTCACCGACCCTGGAGTTCGCGCTCGATCAGCGTTTCGATCAGGCGGAGCGAATCGAGACCCTGCTGCGCGGTGGCCGCGCGCCGAGGTCCGATGATGGCTGAAGCAGTGCACGGCTGGCTCGTTCTCGACAAGCCGCCGGGATTGACTTCAGCCGCCGCCCTCGGCGTGGTCAAGCGGGCGCTCGGCGGCGCCAAGGCCGGCCACGCCGGAACGCTCGATCCGCTGGCGACGGGCGTGCTGCCGCTGGCGATCGGCGAAGCGACGAAGCTGGTGCGGTTTGCGGTCGCGGGACGCAAGACGTACGCCTTCACCATCCGCTGGGGCGAACAGCGCACGACCGATGACGCGGAGGGCGCCGTGGCGGCGACATGCCCGGCGCGCCCCGACGGCGCGGCGATCGCGGCGGCGCTGCCTGAGTTCGTCGGTACGCTCTTGCAGCAGCCGCCCATCTACTCGGCGATCAAGGTCGAGGGCCACCGCGCCTACGCGCTGGCCCGGCGCGCGGCCGCGCCTGAGCTCGCCCGGCGCGCCGTGACGATCGAACGCCTGGCGCTGCTTCTGGTCCCCGATCCCGATCACGCGCGGTTCGAAATGGTGTGTGGTTCGGGCGTCTACGTCCGGGCGCTGGCCCGCGACCTCGCCGCGCGCCTGGGCACACTCGGCCACGTCGCCGCGCTCCGCCGCACCCGGGTTGGACCGTTCACGATTGCCCAGGCGATTCCGCTGGATAAAGTCGTTGCGCTGCGCCATAGTCCGGCGCTTGCGAACTGCCTACTGCCCCTTGAGACGGTGCTGGCCGACATCCCGGCTCTGTCCCTGAGCGATGACGAGGCCCGGCGCATGCGTCTGGGCCAGAGCATCGCGGTGGCGCACGCGGCGGACGCAACGGTGTGCGCCATGGCCGGCGGCAAGCCGGTGGCGGTCGCCCACGTGGCGGGCGGGGTGGCGCGGCCGGAGCGCGTTTTCAACCTTTAAGAGAATGACGATGTCGATTACGGCTGAGCGCAAGCGGGAGCTCGTTGGCGAGTACGCGACCAAACCCGGTGACACGGGATCACCCGAGGTGCAAGTGGCGATTCTGAGCGAACGCATCGCCAATCTCACGGAACACTTCAAGCTGCACAAGAAGGACGTGCACTCGCGGCGCGGGCTCTTGATCATGGTGAGCCAGCGCCGCCGGCTGCTCGATTATCTGAGCCGAAACGACCGTTCACGGTACGATCGTCTCATCCAGCGCCTCGGGCTGCGGCGATAGCCTCCACGACCGGCAGCGTCTGCGGCAATGCGCCGCGCGGCGAGGACAGCGCCGCTAGCGGTGCGCCACCAGGCACGGGGTTTTTGGCCGTGGCCGCGGAGGCGCCACGGGCGCTCCACGCCGCGGCGGTCGCGCGCCGCACGGGCGGTCGCGCATAGGGCAGGAAGGGTGATACCATGTTCAAGATCCACCGCAAGGAAACCACGTGGGCCGGCCGCAAGCTGGTGATCGAGGCTGGGCGCTTGGCCCGTCAAGCCGACGGCGCCGTGCTGGTCACCTATGGCGAGACCGTCGTGCTGAGCACCGCGGTTGCGCAACACAGCGTCCGTCCGGGCGTCGATTTCTTTCCTCTGACCGTCAACTACCAGGAGAAGGCCTTCGCCGCGGGCAAGATCCCGGGCGGCTTCTTCAAGCGCGAGGGTCGACCCTCGGAGAAGGAGGTGCTGGTCTCGCGGCTGATCGACCGGCCGATCCGTCCGCTGTTCGCCAAGGGCTTCCGCAACGAGACGCAGGTCATTTGCACGGTGCTATCGCACGATCTCGAGAACGACCCAGACATCGTCGCGCTGGTGGGCTCGTCCGCAGCGCTGACGATCTCGGGCTTGCCGTTCCTCGGTCCGATCGGCGGCGCGCGCGTCGGCTACATCAACGGCAACTACGTCCTCAACCCGCAGGTCGATGATATGTCGTCGAGCCGGCTCGATCTCGTGGTTGCGGGGTCGAAGGGCGGGGTTCTAATGGTCGAGTCGGAGGCGCACGAACTCGGCGAGGACATCATGTTGGGGGCGGTGAGCTTCGGCCACAGCGCCTATCAGCCGGTGATCGACCTCATCATCGAGCTCGCCGAGGAGTGCGCGAAGGAGCCGTGGGACATCCCCCTCGCGGCGGAACAGGACGCGCTGGCGACCGACATCGTCGCCGGGCTGCGCGAGGAGCTGGCGGCCGCCTACCGCGAGCCGCAGAAGGCGCTCCGCGGCGAGCGCGTGGGCGCGCTCCGCGAGCGGGCGCTCGGTGAGTTCGCGGCGGCGGGACGCGATGCCACGGTTGCGGCCGGCGTGTTCAAGGAGCTGGAGCGCGAGGTCGTTCGGAGCGCGATCCTTGATACCGGGCAACGCATCGATGGCCGCGACCTGGTGACGGTGCGGCCGATCAACGCCGAGGTTGGCTACCTGCCGCGCTCCCACGGCTCGGCGCTGTTCACCCGCGGCGAGACCCAGGCCCTCGTGGTCACCACGCTGGGCACCGGCCAGGACGAGCAGGTGATGGACGCGCTGGGGGGCGAGTACCGCGAGCATTTCATGCTGCACTACAATTTTCCGCCCTATTCGGTGGGCGAGGCCAGCATCATGCGCAGTCCCGGGCGGCGCGAGATCGGCCACGGCAAGCTGGCGTGGCGGGCGATCCACCCCCTCCTGCCCGACCGCGAGAGCTTCCCCTACACCCTCCGCGTGGTCTCCGAGATCACCGAATCCAACGGCTCGTCGTCGATGGCCACGGTGTGCGGCGCCTCGCTGGCGCTGATGGACGCTGCGGTGCCGCTGAAGCGGGCCTGTGCCGGGATCGCCATGGGTCTCATCATGGAAGGCCCGCGCCACGCGGTCCTGTCCGACATCATCGGTGATGAGGATCACCTTGGCGACATGGACTTCAAGGTCGCCGGCACGCGCGAGGGCATCACGGCGCTGCAGATGGACATCAAGGTGCCCGGCGTCAACGAGCGAATCATGCAGAGCGCACTGGCGCAGGCCCGCCTCGGCCGCCTGCACATCCTGGGCGAGATGGACAAGGCGCTGAGCGCGGCGCGTGAAGACATCAATGCCTACGCCCCACGCATCACCACGATCATCATACCCAAGGACAAGATCCGCGAGGTCATCGGCACCGGCGGCAAGGTCATTCGCCAGATCTGCGAGCTGACCGGGACCAAGATCGACATCGAGGACGATGGCACGGTGAAGATCGCCGCGACCAACGCGACGGGCGGCGAGGCGGCGATGAAGATGATCCACGACATCGTTGCCGAAGCCGAGGTCGGTGTCATCTACACGGGCAAGGTGGTGAAGGTGCTCGATTTCGGCGCGTTCGTGAACTTCATCGGCAGCCGTGACGGGCTGGTGCACATCAGCGAGCTATCGAAGAAGCGGGTCAACAAGGTGACGGACGTGGTCCAGGAAGGTGACGCGGTGAAGGTCAAGGTGCTGGCGATCGACGATCGCGGCAAGGTCCGCCTCAGCATGCGGGTCGTCGATCAGGAGTCCGGTGCCGATCTCTCGGGCGAGGAGGCCCGCGAGGAGGCCAGGAGCTGAGTTCGCCTTGGACTTCCGCGTACTCCACCCTCATATGATTCGGGTCGGAACATAGCCGGATCGCGCCGTGAAGGTTCTCAACCCCATAGTGATTTCAGGACGGGAAGTTCTTCCACTAATTGAGGGAGGGAAGGGCATCTCCATTACAAATGGCCGCTGCTCCGGCGCCTGGGCCGCAGCCGGTGGTGTCGGCACGTTCTCTGGCGTCAACGCCGACTCCTATGACGCCAGCGGCCAAGCGATTCCACAGATCTACCGCGGCCGGACGCGGCGGGAGCGCCACCAGGAACTGATCGCCTATGCCATCGACGGCGGTGTCACGCAGGCTCGGCTCGCCCACGAAGCAGCCGGCGGCCAGGGTCGGGTTCATGTCAACGTGCTGTGGGAGATGGGTGGCGCCGAGGCCGTGCTCAACGGCATCCTCGAGGGCGCCAAGGGGCTGATCCACGGCGTGACCTGTGGCGCCGGCATGCCTTATCGCCTCGGCGAGATCGCCGCGCGCCACCGCGTGTTCTACTACCCCATCGTGTCGTCGTCGCGGGCGTTTCGCGCGCTATGGAAGCGAGCCTATCACCGCGTGGCCGATTGGCTGGGCGGCGTGGTCTACGAGGATCCGTGGCTTGCCGGCGGTCACAACGGGCTCTCGAACAGCGAGAACCCGAGCGAGCCCGAGCCACCCTATCCGCGGGTATTGGAGCTGCGCCAGGACATGCGCGCTTCAGGCCTTGGCCACGTGCCGATCGTGATGGCCGGCGGGGTGTGGTTCCTGCGCGAGTGGCAGGACTGGATCGACAACGCCGAGCTGGGCCCGATCGCATTTCAGATCGGCACGCGCGCGCTTCTGACGCGGGAGAGCCCGATCTCCGCCGCGTGGAAGCAGCGCATCCTCGAGCTCAAGAAGGGCGATGTCTTCCTCAATCGCTTCAGCCCTACGGGGTTCTGGTCCTCGGCTATCAACAACCGTTTCATTCAGGAACTGACGGCCCGCTCCCAGCGCCAGATTCCTTACAGCACCGAGGCCATCGGCGAGCATCTGACGCGACTCGAGCTCGGCTCGCGGCGGCGAGTCTTCTACACGACCGCGACCGATGCGGCGCGCGCCGAGGGTTGGATTCGGCGCGGCTTCACCGAGGCCATGCGCACGCCCGATCAGACCCTGATCTTCGTCACGTTGGAGAAGGCCCACCAGATCCGCACCGATCAGATCGAGTGCATGGGCTGCCTCAGCCAGTGCCGCTTCTCGAACTGGGCGCAGTCGGAGACGGGCACCACCGGACGGAAGGCCGATCCGCGAAGCTTTTGCATCCAGAAGACGCTGCAATGCGCGGCGCATGGCGATGATGTCGATGACGAGCTGATATTCTCGGGCCATAACGCCTATCGGTTCGCGTCCGATCCGTTCTATTCCAACGGCTTCATTCCGAGCGTCCGGCAGTTGATCGAGCGTGTCGTGACGGGAGACTGAGGTGCGCCGCGCTGACTTCCGCGATCGCGGCGTCGCCTGTATGCAGGCGGCCTCAGCACAGGCCGAACCGGTGCGGGAGGAAAGCGATGATCGTCTTGCCGGCTGATCACCATGCGCTCGGGCGGCTGCGCACCGTCGGCCTCAGGCCGACGCGGCAGCGACTGGCGCTGGCGCGGCTCCTGTTCCGCGGCGGCCACCGTCACCTGACGGCGGACGAACTGCATACCGAGGCGACCGGCGCCGAGATCCGGGTGTCGCTCGCCACCGTCTACAACACGCTCCATCAATTCACGAAGGCCGGGCTGTTGCGCGAGGTGGCAGTCGACGCGACACGTTCCTACTTCGACACCAACACGGCCGATCACCACCACTATTATTTCGAGGACTCGGGCAAGCTCCTCGATATCCACGGCGAGCGCGTGGCGCTCGCGCGGCTCCCGACGCCGCCGGCCGGCTGCGAGATCGCCCGCATTGACGTGGTCGTGCGGCTCCGCGCGAGGGCCGCGAGCAAGCCGCGATCGCGCGCGGCCGATGATTAGAATCACTCCAATGTATTGACGGCCGGCTCCCTTCGGTCCATATGAAAAAGAGCTGGCACCAATCAATCCGGTCCCGCCGCAAAAGCAAACACAGGAGGAACGAGGAATGTCATCGCTCAAAGGAAGCAAGACGCACCAGAACCTGAAGGATGCCTTCGCCGGCGAGTCGCAGGCGAACCGGCGCTATCTCTATTTCGCGCAGAAGGCGGACGTCGAGGGCTACAACGACGTCTCGGCCGTGTTTCGCTCGACTGCGGAGGGCGAGACCGGCCATGCGA
>VGEJ01000102.1 GCA_016869335.1 Alphaproteobacteria bacterium
TTGGAGATGAAAGACCATGTTTCACCGTCCTGGACAAGATGGTGCGTGAGCAGGCCGGTCGCCTCGCCGGCGTCTGCGCTGCCGGTCCGGCGCGCCCGGAGATGGGCGATGACCGCGCCGAGCGCCACGGCGGTGCCGCGAAAGCGCCCGCCCGCGCGCGAATCGACGAGGTTGGCGTGGACATTAACCTCGACCAGCCCCGGCCGCGGCGCCGGGCGCGGCCCTAGCGCAGAAAGCCCCCGAAACGCGGCCTCTGAGAGGAGGGCACGCGCCGCCTCTGCCATGCGGTTCCACGGCGGCACGAAGACGGGCAGTGCGGTGTGCGAGAACAACTTTGCCACCCGCTCGTGGGCAGCCAGCAGTTCCGCCCGCATCGCCTTCAGGTCGCGCTCGGCGCCGAATTCCGATGGCCGGGCGCCCGGCGGTGCATGGTTGCTGTGGGCGAAGCCATGCACGAAAACGTGAACGAGCGGGTGATCGGCCACGCGGCGCGCGAGAGCCGGCTCAGCCTGTTCCGGCACTGTGGCGAGTGCCACGGGGACGGCGAAGCGTTCGGCGAGCGCAAGCAGGCGGTCGAGCGAGAGGCTCGGCGCCGTGACGTCGTCATCGCGCCACCACAGGGTCGCTGCTCGGCTGGCGCTGGCCCACGCATCCAACTCCTGCTGCAGGGCACCCCAGTCGCTCATGTGCGCTCGGCCGCCCACCCCGCGACCAGAGCGGCGCTGCGCTCGGCCCCGCCGGTGTCGATGCCGGCGTTGCTCGGCGCCGGCCCGGCAAGCGCCCGATCGATCGCCGCCGCCAGGGTCGCGGGCGAGAGCGTCGCCTCATCGACGACCTCGATCGCGCCCCGCGCCGCCAAGCGCCGAGCCCGCAATGTCTGTTCGGTTTCGATGCCGCCGGCATAGGGCACGATGACGGCCCGCACTCCCGCGTCCAACACTTCCATGACCGTGTTGTACCCGCCCTGGCTGATCGACAGCCAGGCGCGCTTGAGAAGCGCCGGGAAATCGGGCCGCGCGGGCTCGATGATGGTGCCTGCAGGAGCGCGTGCGGCGAGGTCTGCCACCTCGGCCGGCGCGACACTGACGCCGACCATGACACGCCAGGTCGCGGCACGGGCCGCGCACAGCGCCCGGGCGGCAAGGGCGGTGCGCAGGAGTTCGAGGCCGACCGCGCCGCCGCCGGCCGAGACGATGACCTCCTGCCAGCCAGGACCGTGTGCCGCGGCATCGCCGCCTAAGCGATCGACGACATAGCCGGTGTAAGTGATGCGATCAGCTATGCGTGCGGCGTGCGGGAACGTCTCGTCGAAGCGCACGAGCGTCGGATCGCCGTGCACCAGGACATGGTCGAAATAGCGCTCGACGATCTCCAGCATCTCGGCGTTGCGCTTGGGCTTGTGCTGGCCGACCAGGATGTCGCGCACCGAACAGACGATGCACGGGCGCTGCGATGCGCCAGCCGCGGCCTCGATCAGAGGCATCAACTCGAAACGCATCTGGCGGCGGCCGAACGGGAACAACTCGAACAGCAGGAGATGGGGCGCGAAGCCTCGCCACTCGGCCAGCAGCCGCTGCTGCCGGTTCTCTTTCCATCGCTCGTCGATCAGCCGGCCTTGGTCATCGACCAGCACCTTGAAATAGAGATCCGTCGCTCGGGTTGCGGGGAGCTGCACTAGCGTCGCGCCGCCGAGATCGAGGCCGGGAATGTCGTGGCCGCCGGACACCACCCGCACCTCGAGGCCGGCCGCCACGCAGGCCCGCGCCAGCGTCGCGGCGCGCCGCAGATGGCCGATGCCCAGGAGATGCTGGACGTAGAACAGAAGCCGCGGCCTCATCGCGTTACGCAGCCTCCGACACGAGTGGCACGTTCAGGCGCTCGACTCGCGGCCGTCCCGTGCGATCAACGTCAAACGCGTGCGCGCACTGCCAGTCGAGCTTCGCCGGTGCCCGCCCCGTCATGTCCCAGCCGGCAGCCAGCGCCAGGATGCAGCGGATCACGCCTTTGTGGGATACCGCCGCCGTGTCGAGGCCCTGCCGGCCGATCTCGTGCAGCCAGGGCGCGAGACGGACGATCACGTCGCGCGGCGATTCGCCGCCCGCCGGGCGGAAGTCGAGACCCCGGTTCTCGTTGGCGCACCCGGCCTCGCCGAGGCTGGCCCGCAGCTCGGCGAGGGTGCGGCCCTCCCACTCGCCCCAGTCCATCTCGATGATCCGGGATTCGATGACCGGGGCCGCGCCGAGGAGGCGCGCGGACTCGAGCGCCCGGCACAGCGGGCTCGCCACCCAGCGTGCCGCCGTGAGCTCTGGCGGCAGCCGCCGGCCCGCCAAGGACGCCTGGCCAGCGACGTTCAGCGGGACGTCGGCGCGGCCCTGCAACCGGCCGCCGTCGTTCCAGTCAGTCCGGCCGTGGCGGATGCAGATCAGCCGTGTCACGGGCAGACTTCGGCGACAACCCCGTTGAGCAGCGCGGCGGCAGGCGCAATCGCGCGCTCGTTGGCGACAAAGGCCGTCGCCGCCGCCGCCATCGCCGCCCGGCGCGGCGGGTCGTCGAGCAGCGCCGCCACCGCATCCGCGAAGTCGCGCGAATCCCATTCCGGCACCAGCACCGCGGTCTCTCCCTCGCGCACCACGTTGGGCACGCCGCGCACGCGGCCGGCGACAACCGCGAGTCCGGCGGCCTGGGCCTCAAGCAGTGCCATGCCGTAGGCCTCATTGATCGCCGGCCAGACGTAGAGGTCGCAGGCGGCATAGATCGCGGGCAGCGCTTCGGGGTCCCGCCCGCCGAGGAAACGCACCCGAGCTGCGATCGGTGCGAACGCCTCCCGCACCTCCGCCGCCGCCTCGCCATCGCCGACGATGACGAGCTGCCATGGCCTCGAGTCGAGGCGAATGAGCGCCTCGGCGAGCAGACGGTAGGACGCGAGTTTGTCCCCGGGCCGCAGCATGCCGACCGCAAGGAGCCATGGCAGGTCGAGGTCGAGTCCCCAGGGCGCCGCCAACGCGCGCCGCGCCGCGCCGCGCTCGGTCGCGGCGTGCACGAACGGCGCGGCGTCGAGAAACGGCGGCAGAGCCCGCATCCCGCTCGGGTCGCGCATCAGCGGGCGCACGCAGATCTGATCGAGCGCGGTCATGCAGAAGACCGCGTCGGCCGCCCGGATCGCCGCCGCGGCGGCCTCATGTCCGAGGCGCCAGGGGCCATTCGCGCGCTTTGGCGCGTGCGAGGCCTCGGCCACTAGGTATGGAATCCCCAGCGCCCCGCTCACGACGGGCCCAAGCCAGTCCGGCGCGCGGTAGTAGAGGTGGTAAGTGAACCACAGCTTGGGCGCCTCACCCGCACCGTACGCGGCGATTAGGCGTTCGGCTTCCGCCCGCCCTTCGGCGGCGATCTCGGCCTGACGCCGCCCGTCCGGCGTCGCATCGTAGCTGCGTAGGCTGCTGGCCAGAGCCACGCTGTGGCCGGCGTGCTCGAGTGCCTGGATCAGCAGGCGCGCCATGCGCCGGTCGCCCGACGGGGTGCCGTGGGTCGGCGGTTTGAGGGGCGCGTAGAAGGCGATGCGCACGGCTTAGGCCCGCTGCCGAAGCTGGGGCTGCGGCACCTCCACGTTCAGACCGAACAGCGCCGCCAGCGTGGCGATCCCAGTGGCTGAATCGAAACCGGCGCGCACCTTGGCCTCGCCCGCATTGCCGAGCCGGCGCCGTTCGTCGGGCCGGCTCATCAGGCGCGCGATCGCCGCTGCCAGGGCGGCCACGTCGCCAGGCGGCACCAGAAGCCCGGTCGCGCCGTCCTCGATCAGTTCGGGGATCGCCGAGACAGCGGTTGCTATGCAGGGGAGGCCTTGGCTCTGTGCCTCGATCAGGACATTGGGCAGACCATCGCGGTCACCGTCGCGTGTGATCCGGCACGCCAGCACGAACAAGTCCGCCGCGCGGTAGGCGGCGAGCACCCGGTCGGCGGGCTGGGCACCCCGCCACTCGATCCGCTGGGCGAGGCCAAGCCGCGCCGCACGACGACGCAGCTTCCTGGTCAACGCCCCGCCGCCAATGTGGACGAAGCGCCACTCCAGCGCGTGCGGCAGCGCTGCCAGCGCGCCGAGCAGGTCGTCGTAGCCTTTCTTGGGCACGGCCCGACCGACCGAAAGGATGATCGCCGGCGCGCCGTCTGCGCGCCCGTCCCGCGTGCCGTCGCCGCGTCGCGCGGGCGGGAAGCGGTCGAAGTCGAGGCCGTGATAAACGAGGTGGACACGCCCGGGCGGCGCCAACGCCGCAAGGTGCCGGGCATTGATCGCGCTGCACGTCGCGAGCCAAACGCACGAGGCGAGTTTCTCGGCCTTTTCCCACGTCGGGATCGTCCACACGTCCTTGGCATGCGCCGAGCAGCTCCATGGCCGCGCCATCAGCACGCCGGCGTAGCGCGCCACCGAGGCCGGAGTGTGGAGGAAATGGGCGTGGAGGTGCGTGATGCTCGGGTCCAGTTCCGCCGCGAGCACGAGCGCCTGCCCGAAGCGGCGCACCCGGTTGGGCGTGCGGTCGCGCCACAGATCGCGAAGCCAGAGGCGGCGGGCGGCCGCGTAGGTCGGGCGGTGCCGCACCGCCCACCAGGCGCGCACGACCCGCCACGGCTCCTGGTAGAGGTACTCGGGCAGGTAACTCACCGGCGCCCTGATCTCGTCGTGAATCGGGTGGCGATGACGATCGGTCGGATGGCGCAGCGAGATGATGGTGATGCCCAGCCCGAGGCGTTCAAGCGCACGGATCTCCTGCGCGATGAAGGTCTCGGACAGCCGGGGATAGCCTTTCAGCACAAAGGCGACCGACTCGGTCATGCGCGGGCGGCTACCCGTGATAGTGGCGCTGGTGTGTGCGCGCGGACCGCTGCCGGGTGACGTCGGTCAGGAACGGCGCGGCCAGTCGATTGACGTTCTCGAGCCCTTCGAGCAGTCCGGGCACGATGACCTCTGAGGGTCGCCTCTGGCTCGGCAGCGCGCGCAGCGCCGCGATCATCGCCTGCACATCGTAGCGGCCATCGTCTTCGAGCATCCGCGCCAATCCGAGCTGATGGGCGCGCGAGGCGCGTATGTACTGCTCGACGCGCGGCGTCGTACGCGGGACGATGATGGCCCGTTTGTCGAGCGAGAGGATCTCGCAGAAGGTGTTGTAGCCGCCCATCGCCACGATGCCGACCGCGTCGGCCTCGAGGTTCTCCATGTGCGCGTTGAAGGTGATGGCTTCGACCCGCTTCAGCCCACGGGCGCGCGCCTTGAACTCCGCCTGCCGCTCGGGCTGCATGAACGGCCCGAGCACCAGGAGCACCGGGTAGGGCAGCAGCGGTTCCTCCTCGTAGGCACGCAGGACCCAGTGAATCAGGCCCTCGCCGTCACCACCGCCGCCTGGGGTCACCAGAAGGTAGGGTTGCCGGGTGATCTCGGGCAGCGGCGCGCTCAGCGCGCTGCTCGACGGCCGCCGGCGCAGGTAGCCGGTGTAGACGGTTTTCCGCAGCACCGCCTCGGGCATGTCGATGCCGGCGAGCGGCTGGCAAATCTGCGGCAGGCCATAGATCCAGAGCTGGTCGTAGAGCTCCGTCAGGCTCGGTAGCACGTTCTTGCGGGCCCACTCGGGCGCCAGCATCGCCGGTTTGTCGAGCACGTCGCGCAGGCCCAGCACCAGCCTAGTGCCGCGGCGCTTCAGCAACTTGAGCGCATCCTCGACCTCGCCGCGCAGCCCGAGCGGCTCCTTGTCGACGATGAAGATGTCGGGATCGAAGATATCTGCCGTGTGCTGGATGATCGAGGAGCGGATCGACAGCGTGTCATTGACGTCGATATGGAGGTTGAGCGGCGTATACTCGCCGTTGCGCAGCTTGATGACGCCCGGCACCCGCACGAAATCGACGCGGGCCCGGAAGTCGAAGCTGCCGATGATCGGCGAGCCCGACAGGATGAGCACCGATAGACGCTTGTTGCCGTCGACCAGCGAATGCGCGATGGTCTGGCAACGCCGGAGGTGCCCCAGGCCAAACGTGTCGTGGCTGTAGATCAGTACCCGCGGACTAGGCTCCCAATGCGCGGGTGCCCCGTCCGAGATTTCTCGCAGCATCATCGGACTATGGCACGCCGCTTCGCCGGCGACGAGGCGAAATCGGGCTCCGGACGGTCGCGCCTGCGCCACTCCAGCACGTGCTGAACGCCTTCATCTGTGCGCCTCCCTTGAGAACCACGGCCGGTGTCGCAGCGTGACGCCAGCGTATTGATATTGTGTGAGCGCCCGCCGTTGGCGATAGTGATCGGACGAGACCGCGCCACGTTGGGTGATGGGCCCGCGCCGGACCGGGGGTGGAGGATGCCGTGAACCTGAACGAAGAAGTCGAGGTGCTGCGCAACATTCCGTTGTTCAGCAAGATCGAGCCCGCGCGTCTCAAGCTCCTCGCCTTCACCAGCGATCGCCTGACGTTTCAGGAAGGACAGGATCTGTGCGTTCAGGGGGAGATGGGCAACGATGCGTTCATCATCGTCGAGGGCGCATGCGATGTGATCATCTCGACCCCGGGCGGTCCGATCAAGGTCGCCGAGGCGCACAAGTACGCCTTCGTCGGCGAGATCGCGATCTTGTGCGATGTGCCGCGAACGGCCACGGTGCGTGCCCGCACCAAGGTGACGGTGCTGCGCATCACCAAGGAGCTGTTCTTCCGCATGGTGCTGGAGTTTCCGCAGATGGGCGTGGAGGTGATGCGCGAGCTGGCGGCGCGCCTCGAACGGACGAACATCCAGCTCCGCGAGGCGCGGACGGCCCTGGCCGCCGCGCCGCGATGAGCCGGCTCGACAGCTTCATTCGGCGCATATCGGCGCAGCGCGACTGCCTGAATCTAGCCGCGCGGCTCCTCGCCGGGCTTCCCGGCCCGGTTCTCGAGCTCGGCCTCGGCAACGGCCGGACCTTCGATCACCTGCGCCAGCTCTTGCCAGACCGCGAGATTTTCGTGTTCGACCGCCAGGTCGCCGCGCACCCCGACTGCATCCCCGATACGCGCCACCTGATCCTCGGCGACATCCGCGAGACCCTGCCGCGGGCGGGCGAGCGCATCCATCGCCCCGCGGCCCTGGCCCACTGCGACATGGGGACGGGCGACCGGGATGCGGCGCACGAGCTCGCCCGCTTTCTCGCGACCCACCTCGAGCCGCTCCTGGCGGACGGCGCCATCATCATTTCCGATCAACCGATGAGCGCGCCGACGTGGGTGGCTCTCCCCTTGCCGGCCAAGGTCAAGCCCGGGCGCTACTTCATGGCACAGGTGCGCCGCACCGGCTAGCGCCGGCGCACCCGCCTCACGGGTCGCGGCTCAGCCCCTGGGCGGCCAAACCCGCGAGGTACGCACGCCACAGCTCTTCCCGATTGCGCCCGATCTCGTACAGATAGTCCCACGAGTAGAGTCCGGTCGAATGACCGTCGTCGAAATGGATGCGGACCGCGTAATTGCCGACCGGCTCGAGCCGGGCGATGGCGACGTGGCGGCGCCCGGGCAGGATCGTCTTCCGCCCCGGCCCGTGCCCCTGGATCTCCGCCGATGGGCTCTCGACCCGCAGGAACTCGGCCGGGAACTGAAACCGCTGGCCGTCGCTGAAATCGACCTCGAGCACGCGCTCGGCGGTCTTGAGACGGAGCTCGACCGGCCGCGGCCGACCGGCCACGCTCAGCTACGCCCGTGCCGCGCCGGCTCGCCCTCGTCGAGGTGCCGCGCTTCATCGACCAGCATGATCGGTATGCCGTCGCGGATCGGATAAGCCAGACCGGCGCGCTCGCTGATCAGCTCCTGCGCCTCGGCATCGTAGCGGAGCGGCCCCTTGGTGAGCGGACACACCAGGATTTCGAGCAGCTTGGGATCCACGGCCGCCGACACCGCCGGTCTCCCGTCACTGCGGGGCCGCGGCCGAGCCGCCGCGCTGTTGCAGCGCCCCCATCTCGAGGAGCGCCGTCATCACCCGGCCGCGCTCGTCGCTCGTAGGCGCCTCTAGCAGCGCCTGTTTCTCGATCGGGTCGAACGGG
>VGEJ01000103.1 GCA_016869335.1 Alphaproteobacteria bacterium
TGCGCGACCAGCGCCGGGATATCCTCGCGCCGCTCGCGCAGCGAGGGGACGCGGATGGGCACGACATTGAGGCGATGGTAGAGATCCTCCCGCAGGCGGCCCGCCGCGATCTCGGCGCGCAGGTCGCGACTCGACGCCGCGATCACCCGGACATCGACCTGGACCGGGCTCGATCCACCGACACGCTGGAACACTTGATCCACCAGCACGCGGAGGATCTTGGCCTGCGTCTCGAGCGGCATGTCCGCCATTTCGTCGATGAACAGGGATCCCGGATGCGCGCGCTCGAAGGTGCCGGCCCGCCGGCGGCCATCGGCTCGGTCCGGCTCTTCGGTCCCGAACAACTCGGTCTCCATCCGCTCCGGCGCCATCGCCGCCGCGTTCACTACGACGAACGGCCCCTCGCGCCGCCTCGAGCGCTCGTGAATGAGGCGCGCCACGAGCTCCTTGCCACTTCCGGGTGGTCCGGTGACCAGCACGCGCGAGCCGGTCGGGGCGACACGGTCGATCGCCATGCGCAACGCTCCGATCGCCGGCGAGGCGCCGATGAGCTCGCTCTCCGGCGCGCTCCGCCGTTTGAGGTCCTGGAACTCCCGCCGCATCCGCGCGCCCTCGATCGCGCGGGCGCAGATCATCATCAGCCGATCCGCCTCGAACGGCTTTTCGATGAAGTCGGACGCCCCGCGCTTGATGGCCGCGACCGCGGTCTCGATCTTGCCGTGGCCACTGATCATGACCACTGGCAGATCGGCATGATCGCGCACCACTTGGTCGAGCAGGTCCAATCCGTCGTGGCGACTGCCACGGAGCCAGATGTCGAGCACCACCAGGGTCGGGCGCCGGAACGCGATTTCGGCCAACGCCGCGTCGCTGTCCGGCGCGGTGCGGGTGAGGTAGCCCTCGTCCGCCAGCAGACCCGAAACGAGGTCACGGATGTCGGCCTCATCATCGACGATCAGCACCTCATGCGCCATCGCCGACCCTCTCGATCACGGCCGTGGCACGGCCGACCGATGGAAACACCATGCGGACACGGGCTCCCCCACCCGGGCGATCCTCGAGCACGAGCTGTCCATCATGATCCTCGATCACGCGCTTGACGATGGCGAGGCCAAGGCCCGTCCCCCGCGCGCGGGTCGTTACGTAGGGCTCGGCCAGCCGATCGCGCTCCTCCACCGGCAGACCGCGACCGTTGTCGGCCACCTCCAGGATGACCGCATCCTCATGGCGCTGGACACTGACCGTGATCTCGCCGCCGGGCAGCGCCGCGCCGTCGACGGCCACTCGGCCGGCGATCGCATCCGCCGCGTTCTGCAGCAGGTTGGTGAGCGCCTGGCTGACCTGACGTTCGTCGCACGCCAAGACCACAGGCTCGGTTCCGATCACGCAGCGATAGTCGATCTCCGGATGTGCCTCGCTCTGCAGCAGGACCGAGCGGCTTGCGAGTTCGCGGAGATCCTCGGGCCCCAGAACCGCCGGTGGCATGCGGGCGAAGGAGGAGAACTCGTCCACCATCCGGCCGATGTAGACGACCTGCCGGATGATCGTGTCGATACAGCGGGTGAAGACGTCCGAATCCCGCGTGATCTGGTCGCCGTACTTGCGCTTGAGCCGCTCGGCCGACAGGCGGATCGGGGTGAGCGGGTTCTTGATCTCGTGGGCGACGCGGCGCGCGACGTCGCCCCAGGCCGCCGTTCGCTGCGCATACTCAAGCTCGGTAACGTCATCGAAGGTGACGACGAAGCCGGTGATCGTGCCGGCAGTCTGCTGTGCAGCCACGCGCGCCAGGAGCCGGCGTGAGGTGCCGGGGCGCGCGAGCGTGAGCTGGCGCTGAACCAGCCGGCTCGGCCGCGCCATAGCCTCGGCGATCATGTCGGCCATTTCCGGGGCCGCGTCGGCGAACGATCGCCCGACCAGCACCTCGACGTCGGTCCCGAGCAGGTCCGCGGCAGAGCGGTTCGGCAAGTTGATCCGGCCGTCGCGATCGACGCCGATCACGCCGGCAGAGACCCCGGCCAGGACCGCCTCGGTGAAGCGGCGGCGGCTGTCGAGCTGAGCGTTCGCTTCCATGATGTCGGCACGCTGGCTCGCGAGCTGGTTCGTCATCCGATTGAAGGCGCGTCCGAGCGTGCTGATCTCGTCATCGGCCGCACCCTCGGCGACGCGCGCCCCGAGATCGCCGCCGCGTACCTGCTCGGCCGCGCCGATCAGCTCGCCGAGCGGCTGCACCAGTCTGGTTGCAAACCGGAGGCCGAACCACACCGCAACCAGCAGCAGAAGAAGCGCCACCATGAGGAAAGTCAGGGCGAATGCGATCTCGATACCCGAGCGCTCGAGTTCCAGGAGCTCGAACTCGGCCACCGCGCGTTTGGTTCGTGCAACGTGGAGCAGGACGTCGGGTTCCACGAAGCGGCTGACGTAGAGGTAGCTGTTGACCAGGCGGTCCAGCCGGATCAGGGCGCGGACGCGATCCTCGGTCTCGCTGGTGAGGAACACGACCTCGCCCACACGGGCGCGGGCGATGTCGGACTGCATCACCGCGTCGAACGCCAGACCGAAGCTCAGTGGGGTGCGCGCGAGGATGCGACCGGAACTGTCGAAAACGATCGCCTCGGACAGCGAGCGCAGCCGAGCCTGCGTGGTCACGAGTTGACTGAACAGATAGCCGTTGCGTGCCACGTTCGGCGCTTCGCGGTCGAGATCGAACGCCATCGCCAGAATGTCGGCCTGGATCACCTTCCGATGTTCGGTCGTGTAGGCCTCGGCGACGGCCAGGGACTCGCCCAGCGCCATCCGCACGCGGTCGCTGAACCACGACTGGATGCCGAGGTTGAAGATGACGCCCGAGAATGCCGCAACGATGATCGCGGGTGCGATCGCGACAGCGCTGAACCACGCGACGAGGCGGGCGTGGAGGCGCGAGCCGGCCAGACCGCGCCGCCGCTCCGCCCATAGCTGCGCCAGGTGACGGGCGACGACCGCACCGAGCGCGAGCAGGAGGATCAGGTCGGCCAGCAGCAGGATGAGGACGGTGCGCGGCTGCGCCCCGTAGAGCGGGCTTGAGGACAGCGCCCCATAGGTCGCGACCGCCGCCGCCCCCGCCGCGAGCGCGAGCGCGATGGCGAGCTTCCGCCGCAACCCCGTGCCCTTCTGCCGGAGCCAGGCGAACACTCGTACGATCGAGCTACCGCTCGCTGACGCCGCTGGCGCTTCGCTCACCATCGCGCGCTCATCCCTGACTCCGCATGACGGCGATACCGAGTTCGCGGATCTTCTTGCGCAGCGTGTTGCGGTTGAGGCCGAGGAGCCGCGCGGCGCGCAGCTGGTTGCCATTCGTCGCGGCCAGCGTCAGCACGATGAGGGGGCGTTCGACCTCGCGCAGCACGACACCGTAAAGCCCCGCCGGCGGCAGACTGCCGCCATGCGTCGAGAAATAGCGGCGGAGGTGCCCCTCGACGACCGCACCGAGGCCCGCGGCCTCGCCACCCTGTCGCGCTGCCGTCGTCGTTTCTCCCAGCGCGGCATCGATCGCCCCCACACCGATCGTTTCCTCGGCACAGAGGACGGTCAGGCGATAGATCAGGTTCTCCAGCTCGCGGACGTTGCCCGGCCATGTGTGCGCCGCCAATCGCTCGAGTGCCGCGGCGTCGAGGCGCTTTGCCGGCAAGCCCTGGGCAACCCCCCGCGCCGAAAAGTGCTGAACCAGCTCGGGTATGTCGGACGGGCGCTCGCGCAGCGGCGGCACGCGGATCGGCACGACGTTCAGGCGGTGAAAGAGGTCCTCGCGAAACAGGCCGCGCGCGATCAGATCGCGCAGGTCGCGGTGCGTCGCCGCGATGACGCGGGCGTTGGCGCGCAGCGGCGTCTGCCCCCCCACCGCGGTGTAGCTGCCCTCCTGCAGCACGCGCAGCAGACGGGTCTGGGCCTCCACGGGCATGTCGCCGATCTCGTCGAGGAAAAGCGTTCCAGACTCGGCCTGGCCGAAACGGCCGACGGCGCGGGCGACCGCGCCGGTGAATGCGCCGCGCTCGTGACCGAACAGCTCGCTCTCGATCAGCTCGCGCGGCAGCGCCGCCATGTTCATGGCGACGAACGGTCCCTGCCGGCGGGCGCCGAAATCGTGCAGCGCGCGGGCGACGAGCTCCTTGCCGGTCCCCGACTCGCCGATGATGAGGACGGTCAGATCGGTCGCCAGCAGGCGCGCAACCTGACGGTAGACGTCCTGCATCGCGGGAGAACGGCCGATGAAAGGCAGCGCCTCGGCGCCTGCGCCGCTCGGCCCGGCCGCGCCGGCCGGCGTGGCACTGCGCGCCAGTGCCGCCGCTACCGTGCCGGTGAGAAGATTGATGCCGAAGGGCTTGGGCAGGTAGTCGTAGGCGCCGCCCTCGGCCGCCCGGACGGCGGTTTGAAACGTATTGCGCGCGCTCATGACGATGACCGGAAGCTCGGGGCGCAGCGCCCGGATCCGCGGCAGGAGGTCCAGCCCGTCGCGGTCGGGCATGACGACGTCGGTGATCACCAGGTCACCCTCGCCGGCGGCGATCCACTGCCACAGGCCCGCCGCGGTGCCGGTCGAGCGGACCGTGTACCCCGCCCGCGCCAGCGCGTGGTCGATCACGGTGCGGATGGCGCGATCGTCGTCGGCGACCAGGATGACCTCGCCGCTCATGGCGTCCCCGGCCCCTCGGCGGCCGTATCAGCCATCGGTAGGCGCACTCGGAACACCGTCCGCCCGCCCTCTGCGCCTGCCTCGATCGTGCCGCCGTGCGCCGTAACCAGCTTGGCAACGAGTGGCAGACCGAGGCCCATGCTGCCGGGCTTGGTGCTCACGAAAGGATCGAACAGGGTGTCGGCGACGTCGGGCGAGATGCCTGGGCCGTCGTCGGTCACGCACACCTCGATCGGCACGGGCTGCCATGCTCCGGCGCCCGGCACCGCGGTGCGGACGCCCCCCTCGAACCGCGTGGCGATGACGATATCACCGCACTCTCCGCTCGCCTCGGCCGCATTCTTGACCAGGTTGAGGAAGACCTGCACCAATTCGTCACGTGCGCCCCACACCGGTGGGAGCGAGGGGTCGTAGCGCACGGACAATCGCCGACCACGGGCGAACCCGGCTTCCGCGACGCGCCGCACATGGTCGAGGATCTCGTGGATGTTGACCGCCCCATGGCGCCGTGACGTCAGCTCGCTAAACCGTACGAAGCGCTCGATCAGACCGGCGATACGATCGACCTCTTCGCGGATGAGCACGGCGAGCGCGGCGGTGCTTTCGTCTGGGGCACCCTGCTCGATGAGCTGGGCGGCACCGCGGATGCCGGAGAGCGGGTTGTTGACCTCGTGCGCGAGCACGGCGCCCAGGTTCCCGAGGACCACCGCGCTCGCCCGCGGCGCCGCGACCTGACGCTCAGCAAGCGCGCCGGGATGGAGCAGCACCAGAACCGAGCCTTGCGCATCGGGTGGCGTCGCCTGTAGGTCGACCCGCGCGGTTCCGGCCCGCGGCAAGCGCAGCTCGATCGCGAACTCCTTGACCGCGCGCCGTGTTGCGCGCGCGTGGCGAACCGCGACGCCGAGCCGGCCGTCCAGACCGGCAATCTGATCGAGAGGCTTGAGCCGGAGCCAGGCCGCACTGGCCCCCAGGAACTGCTCGGCGGCCGCGTTGGCGAAAACGATGCGATCGCCGCGGTCGAGGATCACGAGTGGATCGGGCAGCTCCGACAGAACCTCGGCGGCAGCAGCCCCGGCCCTCACCGGCTCGGACCGGGGCGCGACCGGCGCATGCCCCCTCGGTGCGGTCATGCGGCCAACTCCTCGGCGTCTGCTCCGAAAAGGCCGGCGATAAGCGGGCGAACCGCGCGCGGGTCGGTGAGACGATTCACGGCATCACGAAACACGGCCGCGTTGGGCCGGCCCCGCGCGTACCACGCGAGGTGCTTGCGGGCGATACGCACTCCGTGCTCGCTGCCGTAGTGTTCGAGCATGGCCTGGAAATGGCGGAGCACAGTGCGCGCCTGTTCGGCGAGGGACGGATCGGCAAGGCGCTCACCGGTGCGCAGGAAATGGCCGATCTGGTTGACGAGCCACGGTCGACCGCATGCTGCCCGACCGATCATCACCCCGTCGGCGCCGGAAGACGCGAGGCTCGCGCTCGCGTCTTCGCAGCCGGCGATATCGCCGTTGACGATCACCGGCACCCGCACCGCCTCCTTCACCTCGCGGACGAACGCCCAGTCGGCACGGCCGTTGAACATCTGGCAGCGCGTGCGCCCGTGCACCGTGATGAGGCGGATGCCGCTTTCCTCGGCGATCCGCGCGAGGCGCGGCGCGTTGCGGTTCGCCGCATCCCACCCGGTACGCATCTTGAGCGACACCGGAAGGCGCACCGCCTTGACGACGGCCTCGAGGATGCGCGCCGCCAATTGCTCCTCGCGCATCAGGGCCGAACCGGCATAGCCGCTCACGACCTTCTTGGCCGGGCATCCCATGTTGATGTCGATGAGGGCGGCACCTTTGTCCTCGTTGAGCCGCGCCGCATCCGCCATAACTCCGGGATCGCGGCCGGCGAGTTGGACCGCCATGGGATGCTCTTCCGGCTCGTTCCGGGCCATGCGGAGCGATTGCCGGCTCAAGCGCACCATCGCCTCGCTGGCGATCATCTCGGAGACCACGAGCGCCGCTCCGTGGCGCTTGACGAGCCGGCGGAACGGCAGATCGGAGATGCCGCTGAGCGGCGCGAGAACGGCGCGATCCGTCAAAACTATGGGACCGATGAGAATGCTCATTCGGTAGGCAACATATCAATTGATCAAAGATTAGGCAGTATTAGCCGGGCTCCCGGAGTGTTGCAATGCTCATCGGCCAACGGCCCGCCGAAGCGCTTCCTTCAGGTCCCGCGAAAGCGCGGTCCAGGGCACATCCATCAATGCAGCCTGCAAGGCATACAACATGTTGAGCGACACGCGATCTGGCGCATGGTCTTTGGCACGGCGATAGGCGGCCATGGTACCGACCGCGCGCAACGCCGCCTCATCGGCGATACCTGCCGCCGCCAGGAGCCGCGCTCTCGCGGGGCCGAGGTCGCGCATCGCGCTCAGCGGACGGCCCTGCCGCCCTGCCCGCTTGCTTGGCAATTTCCCCGCCCCTGAGTAGTGTCAAACACTTCTAGCATGCCCGATTCAGACCATTGAGCGCGCCGATGCGTGTCGCCCTCGTCTTGGCCGCCGGTCGCTCGCTGCGCCTGGCGGCCGCCGTACCCAAAGCCTATCTGCCGCTCGCCGGCGAGCCGGTGCTGCGCCGGAGCGTGCGGACCTTCCTCGATCATCCTGCCATCGGTGCCGTGCGCGTCGTCGTCCACCCCGATGACGCCCATTTGTACGCGCCCGCCCTTGCCGGGCTCCCGGCCGGCCGGCTATTGGCGCCGATCCACGGTGGTGGCACACGCCAGGATTCGGCGCGGCGGGGCCTTGAGAGTCTACGAGAACTGTGGCCCCAAGCGGTGCTGATCCACGACGCGGCGCGGCCCTTCGTTGGCGCCGATCTGATCGACCGCGTGCTCGCGGCGCTGGCGCGGGAAGAGGCGGTGATGCCGGGACTCAGGGTCACCGACACTCCCAAGCGTGCCGCCGGAACCCGGGTCCAGGCGACGCTGGACCGCGCCGACCTGTGGCTCGCCCAGACGCCGCAGGGCTTCGCCTTCGATCGCGTCCTCGCGGCCCATCGCGCCGCGGCCGGG
Organism: Alphaproteobacteria bacterium; assembly: GCA_016869335.1. Classification (GTDB taxonomy): domain Bacteria; phylum Pseudomonadota; class Alphaproteobacteria; order VGEJ01; family VGEJ01; genus VGEJ01. Next base: position 7,733 of record VGEJ01000103.1, read on the forward strand.
ATCGAGCTCAGCGACGACGCCGCCGTTGCCGAGCGCGCCGGCATGGCCGTAGCGATCGTGCCGGGTGACCCCGACAACGTGAAGATCACAACGGCCGACGACCTCGCACGGGCCGAGCGTTCCACAGCGGCTGGGCTCGCCGACGTGCGGGTCGGACAGGGTTTCGATGTCCACCGCCTGGCCGCGGGTTCCGGCGTCACGCTCTGTGGCGTCGCCGTGCCGTGCCCGCATCGCCT
>VGEJ01000104.1 GCA_016869335.1 Alphaproteobacteria bacterium
TGGATTCGCCGCAAATTGCCCGCCGAATCGGGCTCGGTATAGTCTGTAGGGCGCTCGAAGGGGGCGCGGGGGGGCGGGCAGCGCGCGGGCATGGCGTACTTCGTTCAGCAGCTCATCAATGGTCTGACGCTCGGCAGCGTCTACGGGCTTATAGCGATCGGCTACACGATGGTCTACGGGATCATCGGCATGATCAACTTCGCCCACGGCGAGATCTACATGATCGGGGCGTTCGTGTCGGTGATCTCGCTGATCGTGCTCGGCGCGGCCGGTTTGACGTTCGTTCCGCTCGCTCTGGTCGTCGTGTTGATCGTGACGATGATGTTCACCGCGGCCTACGGGTGGACGGTCGAGCGAATCGCCTATCGACCGCTGCGCGGCTCGTTCCGCCTCGCGCCGCTCATCTCGGCCATCGGCTTGTCGATCTTCCTGCAGAATTACGTGCAACTCGCCCAGGGCGCACGGGTCAAGCCGATCCCCCCGGTGGTGCGGGGCGGCTTCCTGCTGTTCGAGGAGAACGGCTTCACCGTGCAGGCGAGCTACATCCAGATCTTCATCTGGCTGCTCACGCTCGTGCTCATGGTGGGCTTCGCCGTGCTGATCGGGCGTACCGCGCTCGGCCGCGCCCAGCGCGCGTGCGAACAGGACCGCACCATGGCAGCGCTGGTCGGCGTGAACGTCGACCGGACCATATCGCTGACGTTCGTCATGGGCGCGGCGCTCGCCGCGGTCGCCGGGTTCATCGTCACGCTCTACTACGGCGTGATCGATTTCTACATCGGCTTCCTCGCCGGCCTGAAGGCGTTCACCGCGGCCGTGCTCGGCGGCATCGGGTCGCTGCCCGGAGCGATGCTCGGCGGCCTCCTGATCGGACTGATCGAGGCCTTCTACTCCGCCTACTTCTCGCTCGAATACAAGGACGTTGCGGCGTTCAGCGTTCTGATCCTGGTGCTGATCTTCCGGCCGACCGGGCTCCTCGGGCAGCCCGAAGTCGAGAAGGTGTGAGGTGATGGCGGCGCGTCTCGACCGCGCGCGCGCGCCTGATCTTCCCGGCGCGGCGAAAGAGGCATTTCTCGCCGCCATCGTCGCCTTCGTCCTGGCGCTGCCGATCATCGGGCTCGGTACCTATGACAGGGGCGGCGGCCGGCTCGCGGTCGAGCCGCGCTGGGACTGGGTGGCGATCGGGGTCGCGGCGGTGTTTGGCGGGCGGCTTCTCATGGCGCTCACCCGTCCGGCGCGCCGCGCCGCCGGGGGCCGGCGGAGCTGGGTCGACCGGGCCGGGCGGGCACTGCGGCCGATCCAGCCCTACATTGCCTTGGCCGGTCTCCTATTCGCGTTCGTCCTGCCGTTCATGCCGTTCTCCAACCGCTACGTCATGGACATCGGGACGCAGCTCCTCATCTACGTCATGCTCGGCTGGGGGCTGAACATCGTCGTCGGCCTCGCTGGGCTCCTGGATCTTGGGTACGTCGCATTCTACGCCGTCGGCGCCTACAGCTATGCGCTTGCGGCGCAGTACCTCGAGCTGTCGTTCTGGGTGGCGCTGCCCATCGCGGGCGCCTTGGCGGCCGTGTTCGGGGTGCTGCTCGGCTTCCCCGTGCTGCGGCTCAGGGGCGACTACCTCGCGATCGTGACGCTCGGCTTCGGCGAGATGATCCGCATCGTGCTGGTCAACTGGTATCCCGTGACCAACGGGCCCGATGGCCTCTCGGGGATTCCGCGACCGTCGTTCTTCGGCCTGCCGTTCGCCGCGAGCGCGCCGGAAGGCGGGAACTCGTTCCATACCTTCTTTGGCCTGCCGTATGTCCCCGAGCACCGGGTGATCTTCCTGTATTTCCTCATCCTGGTGCTGGCGCTGATCACCAATCTGTTCACGCTGCGCATCCGGCGCCTGCCGGTGGGGCGCGCCTGGGAGGCGCTGCGCGAGGACGAAATCGCCTGCCGCTCGCTCGGCATCAACCCCACGACGACCAAGCTTTCAGCCTTCGCCATCGGGGCCGCGTTCGCCGGCTTCGCCGGATCGTTCTTCGCCACGCGTCAGGGCTTCATCAGCCCCGAGAGCTTCACCTTCATCGAGTCGGCGACGATCCTGGCGATCGTGGTGCTCGGCGGGATGGGGAGCCAAATGGGCGTCGTCATCGCGGCCGTCGTGCTCGTGGTGCTGCCGGAGCTGATCCGCGAGTTCGCAGAGTTCCGCATGCTGGTGTTCGGCGGCGCCATGGTGCTGATCATGATCTGGCGGCCGCACGGCCTGATCGCGTTCCGCGAGCCGACCGTGCACCTGGCCGCGTGGCGCCGGGCGCGAGCCAAGCCATGACCGAGGCGATGCCGTTGCTTGCGGTCGAACGCCTGACGATGCGCTTCGGTGGCCTGGTCGCGGTGGGTGAGCTGTCGTTCACGGCCGACAGCGCGGCGATCACGGCCATCATCGGGCCCAACGGCGCCGGCAAGACGACCGTGTTCAACTGTCTAACCGGCTTCTACAAGCCGACCGCCGGCCGGATGACCCTCAACACGGCTGCGGGGCCCCGCTATCTCGAGCGGATCGACGGCTTTCGCATCGCGCGCCTGGGCGTCGCCCGCACGTTTCAGAACATTCGACTGTTTCCGCGCATGTCGGTGCTCGAAAATCTGATCGTCGCCCAGCACAACGGTCTCATGCGCGCCTCGCTGTTCAGCGTCGCGGGCCTGTTCGGCCTGCCGCGCTATCGCCGGGCCGAGAGGGCCGCGGTCGCCCTGGCCGAGCACTGGCTCGAGCGCGTCGGGCTGGCCGAGCAGGGCGATATCGACGCCGGAGCGCTGCCCTACGGCGCCCAGCGCCGACTCGAGGTGGCGCGCGCGATGTGCACGCGGCCCATCGTCCTCTGTCTCGATGAGCCCGCCGCAGGGCTCAACCCGCGCGAGTCGGCGGAACTGAGCGAACTCCTGCTCGGCATCCGCGACGGCGAGCGGATCGGGGTCCTTCTCATCGAGCACGACATGAGCGTGGTCATGGGCATCTCGGACCACGTCGTGGTGCTCGACTACGGGCGCAAGATCGCCGATGGCACGGCGACCGCGGTGCGCAACGATCCGAACGTCGTCCGCGCATATCTCGGCGAAGACGAGATCAGCTCCTTGGCAGAGGTCGCCGGCTGATGCTCTCCGTCGCCGGCGTGCACGCGCACTATGGCAATATCGAGGCGCTGCGCGGCGTCAGCCTCGAGGTGCCGGCGGGTCAGGTCGTCACCATGATCGGCGCGAACGGTGCCGGCAAGTCGACCCTTCTGATGACGATCTGCGGTAGCCCGCGGGCGAGCGGTGGCCGCATCGCGTTCGAGGGCCGCGATCTCGTGCGGCTCCAGACCTACGACATCGTTCGGCTCGGAATCGCGCACGCGCCCGAGGGGCGCCGCATCTTTCCGCGTATGAGCGTCGAGGAGAACCTGCGGCTCGGGGCGATCGCGGCGCCGCCCGAGCGCTTCGAGGAGGATCGCGATCGCGTGTTCGGGCTGTTCCCGATCCTGCGCGAGCGCCGCCTGCAGCGCGGCGGCACTCTCTCTGGCGGGGAGCAACAGATGCTGGCCATCGCCCGCGCGCTGATGAGCCGGCCCAAGCTCCTCCTGCTCGACGAGCCCTCGCTCGGCCTCGCTCCGCTCATCGTCAAGCAGATCTTCAATGTCATCGAGGAGATCAATCGGCGCGAGGGCGTCACGGTGTTTCTCGTCGAGCAGAACGCATACCACGCGCTGCGCATCGCCCACCGCGCCTATGTCATGGTCAATGGCGCGATCGCGATATCGGGAACCGGTGCCGAGCTGCTGGCGGACAGCGAGGTGCGCGCGGCCTACCTGGAGGGCGGCCGGCGATGACCGAGGTTGTCGGCGTGCGCCCCGACGTCTTCGTCGTGTTCGGGATCGTGTTCGGCGGCGCCTCCTACCTGATGGGCCAGGCGCTCGCGGGCACTTGGCGGCCGTGGCCGCTGGTGGCCGGATACGCCGTGCTCCTCGCCCTCGGGAACCGGTTCCTGGCGTGGGCGATGTTCGATGGCCCGGCCCTGTTGATCGGCGGCTTCGCGTTGGCGCTCGCGATCTGTCTGGTGTGCGGCCTGGCGGCGTACCGGCTGACCTGGGCCGAGATGATGGTGCGGCAATACCCCTGGCTCTACGAGCGCGCGGGGCTGTGGAGCGTGCGCCCGCCGGCGCCGCCGACGTAGCGCTTCGGCCCGGCGGTTTCCTGCGGATTGGCCCCGTGATAGAGTCCACCGGCGAACGGGCGAAGCGGCCAACGCCGCGATCGTTCAGGCGCAGCGTGGCCCGACGGGGGCGACGCGACAGAACGGGAGCAATATCCATGGCATTCGACAATCGTTGGCTCGTAGGGGCCGCCGCGGCGGCCGCGATGGTGCTGGGCGCCAGCGCCGCCGCGGCCGACACCACCATTGCCGTCAACGGCCCGGTAACGGGCGCGCTCGCGCAGTTCGGCGAGCAGATGAAGCGCGGGGCCGAGATGGCGGTCGCCGATATCAACGCGGCCGGCGGAGTCCTCGGCGAGAAGCTCGTGCTCGAGGTCGGCGACGACCAGTGCGATCCCAAGCAGGCGGTCGCTGTAGCCAACCAGATGGTCAACAAGGGGGTCAAGTTCGTCGCTGGGCACTTCTGCTCGGGCTCCTCGATCCCGGCCTCGCAGGTCTATACCGAGGAGGGCATCCTCCAGATCTCGCCGGCCTCGACCAATCCGGCGCTGACGGAAGAGGGCGGCGATAACGTGTTCCGGGTGTGTGGCCGCGATGATCAGCAGGGCATCGTAGCCGGCGATTACCTCGCCGACAACTATGCCGACAAGAAGATCGCCATCGTCCACGACAAACAGGCCTACAGCAAGGGTCTCGCCGACAACACCAAGCTCCAGCTCAACAAGCGTGGCATCACCGAAGCGCTCTACGACACGATCACGGCGGGCGAGAAGGACTACTCGGCGCTGGTGACCAAACTCAAGGCCGCGAACATCGATGTGCTGTACTACGGCGGCTATCACCCGGAGGCGGGACTGATCGTGCGCCAGATGCGCGAGCAGGGGCTCAATGCTCAGATGATCTCGGGCGACGCTCTGGTCACCGACGAGTACTGGGCGATCACGGGCGCGGCGGGCGATGGCACGCTGATGACGTTCGGCCCCGATCCGCGCAAGAGCCCGGCGGCGGCCTCGGTCGTTCAGAAGTTCCGCGACGCCGGCTACGAGCCCGAGGGCTACACGTTGTACACCTACGCCGCGATCCAGGTCTTTGCCCAGGCGGCGGCGAAGGCGGGCTCCCTCGATCTGGCCAAGATGATCGAGGCGCTCCGCGCCAACACCTTCGATACCGTGCTTGGTCCGATCGACCTCGACGAGAAGGGCGACGTTACCGGGCCGACCTACGTCTGGTACGTGTGGCGGAACGGCACTTACGCCGAAGGCACGTAGGCCGGAGGAGCTGGCTGTTTTTGGGGGCCTGGCGGCCGCGGCCGCCGGGCCCCTTCGTTTTCGCGCGCAGCGATCGGTTGTAGGGCGCTGGCGCCGCGTCGCGATATGTGGTACGTAGGCGCCGTTGCCCGATCTGGCGGGATATGCCGAAGCAGGCCGTTGCGATCGGAGCCGACCACGCGGGCTTCGTGCTCAAGAAGGTCCTCAAACGCGACCTCGAGGCCATGGGGTTCGATGTGCTCGATCTTGGGACCGCGAGTGAGGCGCCGGTGGACTACCCCGATTTCGGCCACGCGGTGGCCCAGGCCATCGAGAGCGGCGCCGCTCGGTGGGGGGTGGCGATCTGTGGCAGCGGTGTCGGCATGAGCATCGCCCTGAACCGGCACCCCGCCGTGCGCGCAGCGCTGTGCCAAGATGCGGAAGCGGCCCGCCTCGCCCGGCAGCACAATGACGCGAATGTCCTTGCCCTCGGCGCCCGGCGCATCGATGCCGGGACCGCGCGCGCGTGCCTGCGCGTGTTTCTGGCGACCGACTTTGAGGGCGGCCGACATGTGCGGCGCGTCGAGAAGCTCTTCTAGCGATCGGACCGCAGCAATGCAGCGCATCAGCACGCCGGAACGCACCGTGTGCGAGGCGCCCGCCGCGGCGTTCTTTCACCGCTCGCTCGCGGCCTTCGACCCCGAGATCGCGGCCGCGATCGCCGGTGAGCTCGATCGCCAGCAGCACCAGATCGAGCTGATCGCTTCCGAGAACATCGTCAGCCCGGCCGTGCTCGCCGCCGCCGGCTCGGTGATGACCAACAAATACGCCGAGGGCTATCCCGGACGCCGCTACTACGGCGGCTGCGCGTTCGTGGATGTCGCCGAGCACCTCGCCATCGAGCGCGCCAAGGCGCTGTTCGGCTGCGCTTTCGCCAACGTGCAACCGCACAGCGGCACGCAGGCGAACCAGGCGGCATTCATGGCCCTCCTCGCACCCGGGGACACCTTCATGGGGATGGCGCTGGCGGCCGGCGGTCACCTCACCCATGGCGCCCGGCCCAACCAGTCGGGCAAGTGGTTCAACGCGGTGCAGTACGGGGTCCGCCGCGAGGACGCGCGCATCGACTACGACGAGGTGGCAGATCTCGCCGAGCGGCACCGGCCCAAGCTCATTCTGGCGGGCGGCTCGGCCTATCCGCGCACCATCGAGTTCGCCCGCCTGCGCGCCATCTGCGATCGGCTCGGCGCCTACCTGATGGTGGACATGGCGCACTTTGCCGGTCTCGTGGCGGGCGGCGTTCATCCGAGCCCGTTTCCCCACGCCCACGTCGTGACTACGACGACGCACAAGACGCTGCGCGGACCGCGCGGCGGTGTCGTGTTGACCAGCGACGAGGACATCGCCAAGCGCATCAACAGCGCGGTCTTTCCCGGCCTGCAAGGGGGGCCGCTGATGCACGTCATCGCCGCCAAGGCGGTGGCGTTGAAGGAGGCGCTGACGCCCGAGTTCCGGCGCTACGCCGGGGCGGTCGTTGCCAACGCTAAGATCGTCGCCGAGACGCTCATGGCGCGCGGCATCGAGGTCGTGTCGGGCGGGACCGACAGCCACCTCCTGCTGGTCGATCTGCGGACCAAGCGGCTCACCGGCCGGCAGGTGGAAGAGGCGCTCGAACGCGCCCGCATCACCACCAACAAGAACGCGATCCCGTTCGACCCGGAGAAACCGACGGTGACTTCGGGTATCCGGATTGGCACCGCCGCGATCACGACGCGCGGTTTCGGCGTTGCGGAGTGCCGCGAGGTCGGCGCTGCCATCGCCGATGTGATCGATGGCTTAGCCGGCGGGGCCGAGGCGGCGACCCGCGCCGAAGACGTGGTGCGCGAGCGGGCGCTGGCGCTGTGCCGGCGTTTCCCGATCTACGGCGCCGTGTGATCGGGCGGAGACAGTGAGATGCGCTGTCCGTTCTGCGGCCACGAGGACACTCAGGTCAAGGACTCGCGGCCGACCGACGACAACGCCTCGATCCGTCGCCGCCGACTGTGCCCCGGCTGCGGCTCGCGTTTCACCACCTTCGAACGGGTCCAGCTCCGCGAGCTGATCATCGTCAAGAAGAGCGGCGGCCGGGTCCCGTTCGATCGCGACAAGCTGTTGCGCTCCGTGCTGATCGCGACCCGCAAGCGCCCGGTCGAGCCCGAGCGCGTCGACCGCATGATCAGCGGCATCGTCCGCCGGCTCGAAAGCCTCGGCGAGAGCGAGATCCCCTCGAGCGTGGTCGGCGAGATGGTGATGGAGGGCCTGGCCAGCCTCGACCCGGTCGCCTATGTCCGCTTCGCCTCGGTCTACCGCAACTTCCGCGAAGCACGGGACTTTGAGCAGTTCATCGGCGGACTGAGCGGTGGCGGCGACGGCAAGCCCTGAGCCGCACGACCGTGACCACATGGACGCGGCGCTGCGCCTGGCCGCGCGGGGGCTTGGCCGGGTGTGGCCCAACCCGGCCGTGGGTTGCGTGCTGGTGCGGGAGGGGCGCGTGGTCGG
>VGEJ01000105.1 GCA_016869335.1 Alphaproteobacteria bacterium
GCCATGCGGCCTCGCGTCGTTCGTGTCCACATGCATAGGGTGAATCACGAACGCTGCTTCGAGGGAATCCCCATTCTCAAACGGGCTCTCAGCGGTGCCGCCCGGAGGCGGAGAGCGTTGTCGCGATAGAAGTTGGCGGAGGGGATGGGATTCGAACCCACGAGACGCTTTTGGCGTCCACACGCTCTCCAGGCGTGCGCCTTGAACCGCTCGGCCACCCCTCCGCCGCGGACTATAGCCGCGAGGCCTCGCTTTGCAATCGCGCCCCGGTGCGCCAAAGTGGGCGCCGCGGCCGGCATGGTCTGGCGCGACCGCCACGGAAAGGGCGCGGCCGGATGATCGTGGGGCGCGTGATCGCCTGGTCGCTCGCGATGGTCGGGCTGGTGGCGCTCGTGGCCGACATCGCGCGCTCGCTCGACGCCGGTCGGCTCATCATCACCCCGCTTGGCGCCGATTGGTACGCGCTCGACCGTGCGAGCCTCGGGCTCCTTCAGGCGGGCATCCAGCGCTATGTCTGGCCCTACCTGTGGGACCCGGTTATCACAGAGGTGCTGGTGCGCCCGACTTGGCTCGCCTTCGGTGCGCTCGGCGGGCTCGTGTGGCTCATCGTGGTGCTGATCGCACGGCGCCGCCGGCGCCGCGCCAGCTCCTGAAAACGACAAGGGCGGGCGCGGCGGCCCGCCCCTGCAACGTGTCCGGCCGGTTTACTCGGCGGCGGCCGCGGTCTTGCGCCGGCGCGCCAGCCGTCGCTCGTCGGGCGCGCGGTGGAACTCGCCGTTCTTCATGACCATGAGGATCTTGTCGATGTCCTGCAGGATCGACACGTCGGCCAGCGGGTCGCCGTCGATCAGCAAGAGGTCGGCGAGATAGCCCGCCTTCACTTGGCCGAGCTCGTCGCCCATGTGCATGAGCTGGGCGCCGTACATCGTCGCCGCCTTGAGCGAGTCGGCGACGGGGATGCCGTAGAGATCGCGGAAGAACTCATAGTCGCGCGCGTTCTGCCCGAGCGGGGTCCACGCGAAGCCCCAGTCGCCGCCCGGCAGCACCTTGATGCCGCGCTTCCAGATCTCGTGGATCGTGCGCTTCGAGATCGCGATCTTGCGCGGCAGGTGCATGCGCTCGACCACCTCCGGCGTGAAGCCCCAGTCCTGGCTCTCGGTCGCCGTCAGCCACGTGCTCGACGGGACGGGGGCGACGAAGATCTTGTCCTTCTTCGCCTCGAGCATGTCGAGCGCCTCTTCGTCGGCGAAGTCGCAGTGATAGAGCACGCGCACACCGTGCTTGAGCGCGAGCTTGATCGCCGGCGCGGCGCGGGTGTGGGCGCACACATCCTTGCCACGGCTCAGCGCGACCTCGCACGCCGCCTGCACCTCGTCCTCGAACATGGTGAGCATCTCCGCGCGGGCGTGCGGCGTCCCGAACTCGTCACCCGAGATCGTGAGCTTGATCTGATCGACCCCCTCGCGGATCATCTCCCGCGCGACGCGGCGGATCTCGATCGGGCCATCGACGAAGATGCTGACCGAGTCATGGTGCATATGGAGCTGGCGCGCGTCGGTGAAGTCGCCGGTCACCTGCAGGATCGGCGAGCAGGCCCGGAGCCGGGGGCCCGGGATGCGGCCGGCGTTGATCTCGTTGCGGATGACAATATCGAGCCGCGGCTTGGCCGAGAATGCCGAATAGACGCTGGTGAAGCCGTAGTCGAGCACCAGCTTGGCGTTGTGCATCTCGCCCAGGATGTGCTCCTCGGGCGGCGTGTCGCCGGGTTGCGTCAGGTTCGGCGCCGCCATCAGGCTCAGGTGGCCGTGCGCGTCCGTCAGGCCGGGCATGAGCGTCGCTCCGCCGCCGTCGATCACCTTGGCGCCCTCGCGCGCGATCGCGCCCGAGCGCGGACCGGCGACCGCCTTGATCCGGTTGCCCTGCAGCAGCACCTCGCCCGGGTAGGTCTTCTTGCCGGACCCGTCGAGAATCCGCACATTGGTGAAGAGCGTCTGGCTCATAGCCGCCTCCGATCTGAAGCCGTGTTCGCGCGTGCGCGCCTCGAAGAATGCTAATGGCGCTTCGGCGGAGGGTCAACCATGGTTGCCGCCAACAGGATATACTGCGCGGACGGTAGCTTGAGCGGAGCCGAGATGGAGGCGCGCATCTTTCGCCCGCCGCGCAGCGTGATGCAGGCGGGGCAGGCCAACACCCGGAGGTGGCTCCTGGAGTTCGAGCCGCGGGCGGGGCGCGAGATCGACAGCCTGATGGGCTGGACCTCGTCGGCCGACACCGACCAGCAGGTGACGTTGAGCTTCGATACGTGCGAGGAGGCGGTGGCCTACGCGGCGCGCCACGGCATCGCCGTCACCATCGAGGCGGCGCACGAGCGCCGGCCCCGCCCGCGCTCGTACGCCGAGAACTTCCGTTACGTCAAGGTGGGTTGAGCGAGCGCCCTTAGCTCAGGTGGATAGAGCAACAGCCTTCTAAGCTGTGGGTCGCAGGTTCGAGTCCTGCAGGGCGCACCACACCGGCGCGGCCGGGATGGCGGACGGGCCGACGGGCCTCACGCGGGCCGCGAGACGATGCGCGAGCGTCTCGCCTTGAGGATCAGGAACGGCCGCTCGAAATAGCGGTACGAGAGGGCGGCCAACGCCAGCGTTCCGCCGGCCGCGAGGGTGAGGTACATGGCCCACGCCACGATGGAGGCGGGCTCGCCCAGAAGCTCGCGCACGGCTAGGATCACGACCATGTGGTAGACGTAAATCCCGTATGAGATCCGTCCCGTCCAGCGCAGCGGCCGGAGCGAGAACACGGCGCCAGCGCGGCGCGAGCGAAGGGCCAGTACCAGCATCCCGGCCGCGCCGAGGGCGACCACGGGGTAGGTCCACACGAAATCGCCGCCCGCCGGCGTCGGGAAGGCGAGGAGCAAACCCACCGTGGCGGCGACGATCGCCGCGACGATCGCCAAGTTTGACTTGTCGACCACTGCCGGCAGCGCGATGCCGAGGGCCACGCCGGCTATGAACGGGTCGAGTCGGCACAGGGTAAAGGTCCAAAGAAGATCCGGCGGCAGCGGCGCGATGAGAACATAAAGGCGCAGCGTCGCGGTCAACAACAGTACTGCGACGCAGCCTCTCAGAATCACGCCGAGTCGGGCCCGGTACAGGAGCGGCGCCAGGAACGGTATGACGAAGTAGAAATGTTCCTCCATGTTGATCGTCCAGAGGTGCGCCCAGCTTCCCGCCAGGGACTGGGGAAACACGGCGTATGAGACATTGCCGAAAAAAAGGAGGAACGGAACGAGGTGCTGTTCGACAGCGGCACCGTAATTGTTCCGGCCGAACCCGAGGCCCGGCAGGGCGAAAAACCCAACGAACAGCATGAGGAAATACAAAGGATAAATGCGTAGGATGCGCCGCATGAAGAACAGCCTGAGATCGATCCGCCCGAACCGATCGAACTCGCGGCGGAGCAGGAACGTGAAGAGGTAGGCGCTCAGACAGAGGAACAGATCCACGCCGGCCCAACCGGCGCTGTGCAAGGCGTGCATGATCGCGATCACGGGCCCGGCATCGGCAACGGGCAAGCGCGGCATGTGATTGAGAAAGACCGCCGTGACCGCGAGGCAGCGAACGCCATCGAGAGCGGGAAGATACAGGGTATCCCCGTGCCGGGCCGCATTGGCCACCGCGCCGGCATGGGGTTCTGTCATGCTCGGTCCGGGAGAGGCACCCGGCGCGCCGCGCCCGTGCGCCGGGGCCGAGCGGGGGCAGGCGTCACGCTAAGGCAGGTCGCGGATGTGGCCGCCGTACCGGGCGGCAATGAGCTCGGAGAGGCAGGGCATGTGGCGCTCGCCATGGCCATCCTTCCGCATCTGCTGGTAAACGCTTTGCGCGGCGCGCGCCATGACGGTCGGCGCCCCGATCCCAGCCGCCATCTTAAGGTAGGCGCCCAAGTCCTTGTCGCCGAGCCACAATGCGGCCTGGAACAGGCTCCCGTCTCCGGCCAGAGCCCACGGCATCATCACGTGCAGCGTGCGGCTGTTGCCGCCGCCCGAGGCGGCGATGTCGTAAAAGGTCCGAAGGTCGATCCCGAGCCGCGCCGCGGCGGCGATCGCCTCCGCCACGAGCACCGTATTGGAGAGCGAGAGAAGGTTGTTGAGGAGCTTCACGCGGTGGCCGTCGCCGAGCCGCCCGAGCGTGAACACCCGCTCCGAGTAGCAGGCGATGACAGGCCGCACCCGCTCGACCGCGGCGGGGTCGCCCCCGACCATGCTGTTGAGCTTGGCCTCCTCGGCCTCCTTGGGCGTGCGGTTGAACGGCGCATCGACCATGGCAATGCCGCGCTCGGCGAGGCGCACGCCCACCCGCATCGTCGAGTCGGGGTCGGCGGTAGAGGTGTCGACCACGATTTGCCCGGGCCGCAGCGCCCCGAGCAAGCCGCCGGCGCCGAGCACGACCGCCTCCACCACCGCGCTACTGGGCAGGCACAGGAACACGATGTCGGCCGCGGCAGCGAGCGCGGCCGGGCTTGCGGCCTCGGTCGCGCCCCGGCGCACGAGGTCATCCACCGGCTGCCGGTTGCGGTGGCCGAGGATGGCGAGCGGATAGCCCCGGGCGAGGATGTTCTTCGCCGCGCCGTGGCCCATGAGCCCGACCCCGATCCAGCCGATGCGCGGCTCGTCCATGACGCATCCTCCGTGTTCCGTTCCGATGGGCCGCCGCCCACGGGTGATGAGGAGGTCTTACCCGGTTGGCCGGGAGGGAGCAACGGCCCCGCACCCGACCCCGGCCAGGGACGATGGGACCGGGATCGGGTTTGGGCGTGCATTACGCCGCAGCCAGGGTACGTGAGCCTAGGGCTAAGGAGGAAGGAGGCCGCGGCGCCGCGCCGAGATCGGAAATGCATGCCTCGGCGAAGAGAGACGTAGCGGATGTGATCCCACACCCCGTAACTATGAAATCATCCAGGTAGGCCCCCGCGCTGTGCAAAAGTTAGCCTCCTCCAAGGTGTTACGGTCGTTGCGCGGGTCGCCGGAGCAAACCCACGGTGGTACAGCCGTCGCTCGCCCGGCCAGAGCGGTTGACGTAGGCTTGTGCGCACGCGAGGAAGGTACTTGCGTGACGGCCGCCGGCGCTCGGGGCGCGCATCGCTCCGCCTCCGCCGCGGCGACGGCAGGTGTGTTGGGGACATGAGCGCGGGCCAAGACAGCGGGGAAGGGACGGTGCCGGCGGCCGACAGCGCCGCGGTCGAGCCCGACCATGTTGGCGCACTCGTGGCGGCGCTTGCCCGGGCCGAGCGCGTGGCCCGTGGGTGCCGAGCGAGTGCGCTTCGTCGACCAGGAGGATGCAGCCGTACCGATCGCACAGCGCCGCGACCTCGCGGAGCGGGCAGATGCTGCCGATCGTGCTGTACACCGAGTCGACGACCACGACGCCGCGGCCGTAGGTCTTGATCTGGCGCTCGAGGTGGTCCGCGTCGTTGTGGCGAAAGTAGTGGGCCGTGCCGCCGCCGGTGCGCACCCCTTCCCACAGCGACATGTGCGCGCGCACGTCCAGGAAGACCGGGGTTCGCGGTCCGGCGATTGCCTGCAGGAAGCTGAGGTTGGCGCAGTAGCCCGATTGCACCGCGAGCGTCGCCTCGCAGCGCATGAAGCGGGCGAGGCGGGTCTCGAAGACCGCGCGGTCCGAACGCTCCCACGGGAACACGCCCGACATCATGGCGCCGTTCCCCTGTTCCAGGATCGCGTTGATCTGAGCCTGGGAGATCAGCGGATGGCGGGCCAACCCGAGATAGTCGTTGTTGCGAAATTGAAGTGAACCGCTCGCCGGCGTTCGCCCGATCACGATCGGCGCCTTATACTCGTCACGGTAGTAGGTATCGACCCGGTCGGTCAGAAAAGGCGGTTCAGGGGGCCGGGGGGCAGGGCCTACCGCAGCCAGATTCTCGGACATCGCAGATCTCTCTCGATGCGTTGCGCTGGCACATAGCGGGCTGGGGCCCTGCGTTTGCCCCCCGACAGGACCCCAGCCTCGCGGCAGTCATAAGACGCCACCCCGAGCATACGTGGGCTTGACGATCGGTTAAGGACCGAACCGTCGGACCCTATAAGAATTTAGGACGGAGCCAGCCTTGCTCTCCCAGCGAGCGCCAGCGCCGTGGCGCGCGCGTCCGTATGGAGAGAATGTAGACGATGTTGTTCTATCACAGGTAGTGTCGGCGCCGGGGATCGGCTAGACTACGGACGGGTCGTCCGGCCGTAGAGGACGGACGGGTCGATCGCCGGGTCGGCGATGATCGCCACCTCTCCCGCGCGCAGCGCCACAAAGAAGCAGCTCCGCCGGCCCGTGTGGCAAGCGACGCCGCGCTGGGCAACGAGCAGCAGGATCGCGTCCCCGTCGCAGTCGAGGCGCAGCTCGATGAGGTCCTGGGTCTGTCCCGAGGTCTCGCCCTTGCGCCACAGCGCGCCGCGTGAGCGTGACCAGTAGACGACCTGCCCGGTGCGCAGCGACTCCGCGATCGCTTCCCGATTCATCCACGCCAGCATCAGCACTTCGCCGGTGTCGTGCTGCTGGGCGATGGCCGGCACCAGGCCGTCATCGTCGAAGCGCACCGCGGCGAGGAGGGCGGCGAGCGCGCCCTCGGGGGCACTCATCGGAGCGCGCCGGCCGCGCCGGCGTGGCTGTTCAGGCGAGCGAACCCGGCCTCGAGATCGGCGATCAGATCCTCGATATCCTCGAGGCCGACGTGAACGCGGAGGAGGGGGCCCGCCTCGCGCCACGGCACCGCGATCCGCATGCGCTCGGGATGCGTCGGCAGGATCAGGCTCTCATATCCGCCCCACGAATAGCCCATGCCGAACAGCGTCATGCCGTCCAGCATCGCCGCGAGCGCGGCCTTGGCGCATGGCCTGAGCACCACCCCGAACAGGCCCGACGCGCCCGAGAAATCGCGCCGCCAGATGGCGTGGCCAGGGTCCTCGGGCAGCGCGGGGTAGAGGACGCGCGCCACCTCGAGGCGGAGCTGCAGCCAGCGCGCGAGACGCAGCGCGCTCTCCTGATGGCGCTGGAGCCGCACGGAAAGCGTGCGCAGACCGCGCTGTGCCAGGTAGCAGTCGTCAGGCGCGACCGCGGTGCCGATGTCGCGCGCCATCTGCCGCAGCGCCGGCCAGGCCGCTTCGGTGGCGGTGGCGGTGCCTAGCATCACATCGGCATGGCCGACGATGTACTTGGTCGCTGCCTGGATCGAGACATCGACGCCATGGGTGAACGCCTTGAAGAAGCACGGCGTCGCCCACGTGTTGTCGAGCAGCACGCGCGCGCCCGCGGCGTGGGCGGCGCCAGCGATCGCCGGCACGTCCTGCACCTCGAAGGTCTGAGAGCCGGGCGACTCGAGGTAGACCACCCGGGTCGTCGGTCGCAGGAGCGCCGCGACGCCCCGGCCGATCAACGGATCGAAATACGTCGTCTCGACCCCGAGCCGCGTCAGCACCTTGTCGCAGAAGCGTCGTGTCGGTCCGTAGATGGCATCGGTCATCAGGAGGTGATCGCCGGTCTGGAGGAAGGCCAGCAACGCGGTCGTCGCCGCGGCCAGCCCGGACGGAAAGAGGGCCGTGGCATAGCCGCCCTCCAGCGCCGTCATGGCATCCTCGAGGGCAAACGTCGTCGGCGTGCCGGCGCGCCCGTAGCTCACCCGGCGCTCGATCCCGCCGCCTTCCTGCGCCTCGAGCGCGGCGAGGGTGGGGAACAGCACGGTCGAGCAATGGTAGACCGGCGGATTGACGATGCCGAAGTTGGCCGCCGGGTCGCGGCCGGCGGTGACGATGCGGGTGTCTTCTTTCATGGGCTTGGCGCGTCCCGGCGCGGGCCTGATGCCGCGGCCGCCATAATGGCATCGGGCGCCCGCGGGCGCCACCGGCGGCCGGCGGGGCGCGGTTGAGCCGTCGTCGGGCACCATGTTACGGTCTGGGCAATGCCG
>VGEJ01000106.1 GCA_016869335.1 Alphaproteobacteria bacterium
GTTCGGGAACCCCAGGTTTCGCAAGGCGGTGCAGAAGGTCGTCGATGCGGCGCAGAAGCACAACCGATGCCTCGCGCGCATGGTCCCGGACGTCACCACCGGCGTCGATCTTTACCGCCAGGGTTTCGACATGATCGCCTACTCGGGCGATTGTTGGGTGCTGCACGGCGCGCTCAAGGCGGGTGCCAACGAGCTGCGCATGCGTTGTTCCAAACCGCAGCGCAGCGTCGGCGCGCGGAGGAAGTGATGAGCCGGTTCCAAGTCGGTCTGAGCAGCGATTTCTTGCGGCCCGACGGGAGCCTCCTGTTCCGCGAGATGGATCTCGCGCTGCTCGACCGCGAGCCGGACCTCGCGTGGCGTTATGTCGGCGCTGCCGGCGCCGCGACCATCGCGCCGGCCGATGTCGCCGATCTCGACGCCCTGATGCTGCTCGGCCGGCGAATGAGCCGTGAGAGCTTTCACCCGAACCACCGGCTGGCGCTGATCGCCCGCTGGGGCGTCGGCTACGACAACGTCGACACCGCCGCCTGTACCGCCAACGGCGTCGCGTTGACCATCACACCGGATGGCGTGCGCCGACCGGTCGCGGTCTCGATCATCGCCCTCATCCTGGCGGTGACGGGCAAGCTTCTCATCAAGGACCGCCTGACGCGGCAAGACCGCTGGGGCGAGAAGACCAACTACAACGGCGTCGGCCTGGTCGGTCGGACGCTCGGCTCGATCGGCCTCGGCAACATCGGCTCCGAGCTGTTCCGCCTCGCCAAGCCCTTCGACATGACGTTCATCGCCCACGACCCGATCGCGACGCCGCAACACGCGGCGAGCCTCGGCGTGCGCCTGGTCCAACTCGACCGGGTCTTCAGCGAGTCCGACATCGTCTGCGTCAACTGCCCGCTGTCCCCCGCGACCCACCATCTGGTCAATGCGGAGCGCCTCAAGCTGATGAAGCCGACGGCCTTTCTCATCAACACGGCGCGCGGTCCCATCGTCGATCAGAAGGCGCTGTGCGCGGCGCTCACGGAAGGGCGCATCGCCGGTGCCGGGCTCGACGTGCTGGAGCAAGAGCCGCCGGACCCGAACGACCCGATCCTGGCACTCGACAACGTCGTCCTCGCCCCGCACGCACTATGCTGGACCGACCAATTGGTCGAGGCGCTGATGACGATCGACATCAACGCGATCCTGGCCGTGAAACGGGGCGCCGAACCAGCGGCCATTGTCAACCGCGAGATCCTGACCAGCGCCGCGTGGCGGGCCAAGCTTGCGGACTTCCACGGTCGTTTCGCCCGGTGACCGGCTTGGTCAAGGTGGCTGCCCCGGACCTGCTGGCCGAGCCGGATTTCGGCGCGCTCGACCTCGATGCCGGTTGGAGCGTGCCACCGGGCTACCCCGAAGGGGTTGGGGTCAAGCATTTGAGCGGCGCGCTCCACCCCTCACGGCGGCGCGGGCGGCGCACGACGCTGACCCGGTGGCTGCCAGGGACGCAGGTGGATCACGTACTCGCCCACGACTACGTCGAGGAGGTGCTCGTGCTGGCGGGCGAACTCCTGTGGCTCGGGCCGGACGGCCGCATTGCCCAGCGCATCGGGCGGCACGCCTACGTCTGCCGGGCACCGGGCGTCCTGCACGGCCCGTTCCGCACCGACATCGGCTTTCTGTCGATCGAGTTTTGCTACTACCCGGAGGAAGGGGCGCCGGGCGACTGAGCCGGCGCGGGCTGAGGGAGGACCGCATGGCTGAACCGCATGCGCTTGGCGCTGCCGAGGCGGCGCGACTGATCGCCTCTGGCCGGTTGACCAGCAAGGGGCTCATCGAGTCGTGCCTCGCCCATATTGCCGAGCACGAGGACAGCGTGGGCGCCTGGACTCATCTCGATGTCGCGGGCGGGCGGGCCCAGGCACGCGCCCTAGACCGCGGCGGAGCGCGCGGACCGCTCCATGGGATTCCAATAGGCGTCAAGGACATCATCGATACCGTGGACATGCCCACCGGCTACGGCTCGGCCATCTATGACGGGCATCGGCCGGCGTGGGATGCCGCCGCGGTCGCCGCCTGTCGGGCGGCCGGTGCGGTGATCCTGGGCAAGACCGTCTCGACCGAGTTCGCCTATTTCACGCCTGGCAAGACGCGCAACCCCCACAACCCGGCCCACACGCCCGGCGGCTCCTCGAGCGGTTCGGCAGCGGCGGTCGCCGATCTCATGGTACCGCTCGCTTTCGGCAGCCAGACCGCAGGCTCGGTCATCCGCCCCGCCTCGTTCTGCGGCGTCGTCGGTTTCAAGCCGACCTTCGGACTGCTCAGTCTCGCCGGCGTCAAGCCGTTCGCCCAGTCGCTGGACACGCTCGGCTTCTTCTCCCGGAGCGTCGAGGACGCGATGCTTCTGCTCGCCGCCTTGATCGGCGGGCGGACGATGCCGGAGCCGCTGTCCGGCGCGCCGCGGATCGGCGTCTGCCGCACGCCGGAGTGGTCGCACGCGAGCCCGGCCACGCAGCACGCGGTGGATCGCGCCGCGGCGCTGCTCAACGCGGCGGGCGCGCGCGTGGTCGAGGTGACGCTGGCCGAACCGTTCGCCGGGCTCCATGCCGCCCAGCTCACCATCATGGCGTTCGAGAGCGCTCGGACGCTGGGCCACGAGCGGCGGCGCCACGGCGAGCACTTGAGTCAGACGCTCCTCGGCCTCCTGGCGGAGGGCCGCGCCTGCTCGCTCGAGCGCTACGAGGCCGCCCAGCGCCTCGCCTCGCGCAGCCGCACGCAACTCGATGCCCTGTTCGCGGGGTACGACGCCTTGCTGGCGCCGAGCGCCGTCGGCGAAGCGCCGCACGGCCTCGGGCGCACCGGGGATCCCGTGTTCAACCGGATGTGGACGCTGCTCCACGTGCCCTGCATCACGCTGCCGCGCTACGTCGGAGCGAACCGGCTGCCGGTCGGCATCCAGCTGGTTGGGGCACGGTGGGCGGATGAGCACCTGCTGCGGGTGGCGCGGTGGGTCGAGGACCGGCTCGCAGCGGCGGTGTGAGCCGATGGAGGGATCGCCGTGTTGAGCAGTGCCGAGATCGCGCGCCACCACGAGCAGGGCTACCTCATCCCGGCCTATCGCCTGCCGGAGACCCAACTGGAGGTGCTGCAGGAGGCGCTCGAGTGGGTCATCGCCGCCAATCCCTCGGTGCGTCCCGAATTCCTCATCAGCGTCCACATCGCGGCCGGCGGCAGCGAGGGGATCGCGGGCCACGCGGCGTTCCTCGCGCTGTGCCGCGAGCGCGCGGTACTGGACATCGTGGCCGACCTGATCGGCCCTGACATCGTGCTGTGGGCCTGCCAGGTCTTCTGCAAACGCGCCGCTGACGGGCTCGAGATCCCGTGGCACCAGGACAGGCAGTACTGGCCGATCCGGCCGCTCGCCACCTGCACGGTCTGGGTCGCGCTCGATCACTCGACCGATGAGAGCGGCTGCCTCCACGTGTTGCCGGGCTACCATCGCGAGCGGCGGCTCAGGCGGCATCGGCCGTGTACCCGTGCCGGAGCGGGACTCAACGAGGAGCTCGATCCCGCGGAGTTCGACGCAGCGGCAGCGGTCGATGTCGAGATCGAGCCCGGGCGGATGCCGATTCACGACGTCTACATGCCGCACGGCTCGCGGCCGAACCGCTCGGGCCGGCGCCGCGCCGGCGTCGCCATCCGCTACATGCCGGCGCCCGCGCACTTCGATCGCACCCTGTTCCCGCCGCGCGCCGTTGTTCCCGGCTATCAGGTCGATCTCGCCAACCGGCCGCTGTGGCTGGTGCGCGGCCAGGACCGTGCCGGCAACGACTTCATCACCGGCCATGGCCCGCTCGCGCGCTAGCGTTCGCGGCGCCGGCAACGCCGGCACCATCGCGAGCAGCTACTCGGGCAAGGCGCTCGTCGAGAAGCTCGGCTACCGCGACGGCCAGCGCGTCCTTTTCATCGCCATGCCGACCGAGGTCGCCGAGCTTCTGAGCGAACCACGCTATCCGGTGCGCGAGGTCGTGGCGACGGCGGCAGCCGGCTGTTTGCCGCTCGGTCCGTGGGACGCGATCCACCTGTTCGCGACCGCGCAGGCGGAGCTCGAACGGGCGCTGCCTGCACTGCGCGCCGCTCTCGTCCCCGATGGCATGATCTGGGTGTCGTGGCCCAAGAAGCCAGCGCGGGTCGCGACCGACGTCAGCGAGAACACGGTGCGCGCCGCCGCCCACGCGTGCCACATGGTCGATCTCAAGGTGTGCGCGGTCGATGCCACGTGGTCAGGACTCAAGCTGGTGATCCGGCGGGCCGACCGAGCGACTGGCGCCCCGCCGTCATGACGCCTCGATCACGCTCTTGAGGCGCCGGAGGTGATCGCCGTCCTGCTCGCGCAGCATTTTCGCGACCATCGGGATCATCAGCTTCTTGGCGCCCCCGGCGGTGATGTCGCCATCGAGGCTGACCCGCGTCCCCTGCCCTTCGGGCGCGAAGCGGTAGGTGTGGGTGACCGTGAAGCCGTGGTTCGCGGCGCGCACGGCTTAGCTCGTCGGCACGGCAAAAGCGATGACTGCGAGATCGGCCACTTCATCCTTGTCGTTGATGCGGCGGGTCTCCCGGATGCGCGAGCCGACGCCGAGCGGCCCGGCGGTGAGCCGTTCGGCCGCGACGACCCCTTTGACGACCCGCGTGGCGTTGTTGGTGTCCGTCGCAAACGCAAACACCTCCGCCGGCGGACGGGCGAAGAACTCGGACACGAGGGCACGGAGCACGGCGGGCGATACCATGGCGCCACTGCCCGTGATCGGTCGCACGTCGGTCATGCCGCCTTATAGCGCTCGCGCCAAAGGTGTTTCTTGACGATTCTTGCGCTCGCCCACTGGGTGGCGAATGACGTGGTGCGCTAGGATCGGTGTCGCTCTGGAACGCGAGGCGGCCTCATGGACCCGGTGACGCTCTCCCGCATCGTCGAGCACTTCGGCCGCGCCCGCCAGCGCCCCGGACAGGTCGTCCCCAAGCCGCCGCCCGAGCTCACGCCGCCGGACCAGCCCGCCGCCTACCGCGCGATGGAGGCGCTGCACGCCTGGTTCATCGCGCACGGGCTCGGCGCGACGGCGGGCTACAAGATCGGCTGCACGACCGCCGTGCAGCAGGCCTATGTCGGCATCGACCGCCCGCTCGGCGGCGGCATCCTGGCGCGCCTGGTGCACCGCCACGCGGCGACGCTCCGCTTCGCCGACTACCACAAGCTCGGCATCGAGACTGAGATCGCGGTACGGCTTGGCACCAACGTGCCCGTCTCGAGCGCGCCCTACACGCGCGCGAGCATCGCGCCCTTTGTCCGCGAGGTGATGGCAGCGGCCGAGATCGTCGACGAGCGCTATGCGGACTACCGCTCGTGGCAGGCCGAGGCGCTCATTGCCGATGATTTCTTCAACGCCGGCTGCGTGCTCGGCGATCCCGTCCCTGCCGCCGCGCTTGATATGGCTACCGTCCGCGGGACGACGATCGTCGATGGCGTGGCGTTCGGCACCGGGCTCGGCGGCGACGTCATGGGCCACCCCTATGCGGCGCTCGCCATGCTGGCCAACGTGCTGGCGGAGGCCGATGTCATGTTGCGCGAGGGCGAGATCGTGCTGACGGTATCGATCGTGCGCACGCACTGGCCGGCCGGACCCGGCACCGACTACGTGTGCCGGTTCGACCGGCGGCTGGGCGAGCTCCACATCCACGTGGCGTGAGGCCGGCCGTCAGTGCCAGCCGGAGACCCGGGCCACCGCGTAGGCGCCGAGCGCGATCGGCTCGGTCGCGGCCTGTACGCGCTCCGGCCACTCGCCGGGATCCCGCTCGTGCCCGGCCGTGCCGCCGAGATCGAGCACCTGAAGGCGGAGCCGCGTGCCCGGCCCGCCCTTGATGACAACCGCCTGCGGCTCATCGGCGAGATTGACCAGCCACGCCTCGGGACCCGCCGCGGTCTCGAAGATGAGGCGATCGAGGGTACCGCCGCGGCTCGCCGTCGAGTGAATGAGCCGGCGTCCGGCGCCAGCCGCCAGCCCGCGCACGACGTGCGTTATCGGCGGCAATGTCGGCGCGTCACGGGTGGGAACTCGGAGCGTCACGGCCTCGACGCCGAGGCGCGCCGCCTCGGCCAGAAAGCCGACGCACCAGGCGGCGCCGAACAGGGCGCGATCGCGCGAATCACCCTCGGCGCCGGCGCGGGCGCCAAGGCCGCTCGGCCCGAGCCGCAGCGGCTTGCCCCTCGCCAGGCCATAGATCTCGGTGACGAGCGGTGAGAGGGCCGCGAGGTTCTCGATCACCGTCGCGTTGTCGGCGGCGTGCCAGCTCGGGCAAACCGAGAAAGTCACGAAGTCCAGCGGTTGCGCCGGTGGCCGCCACGCATTGAGGGCCGCGAACGGGCCGAAGCTGCCCGAGCCGATCAAGCTGTCGGGAAAGGCGGCGCGCACTGCGGCGTAGAGCGCCTCCCAGTATCCAGCGTCAGGCGCCGCACCGGCGGGCGCCGCGCCGGGGGGTGGCGCGGCCACCACCCACGCCGGAGCGAGGCCCGCTTCGCGCGCCGCCGCGGCCGGGCCGCGAATCTGCTCGGCTGGCGGTACGCCGGGATCGACCGCGAGCCCGAGCGTGACGGGCGCTCCCCTCGCCCGCGCCAGCTCGGCCAGTCGCACCAGAGGCGCGAGCGGATTCGCGCGCGAAACCCGGCAATAGAGGTAGGCCGGCGCCGAGGCCACGAGTGCGGCAACATCGAACGCCCCCGGCGCCTCGACCACGTCCGCGACGTCGAGGCCGACGGCCGGCACGCTATCCCCACCCGCACCGACGAGCGAGACCTCCGCCACCGCGCGCTTCTCGGGCATGATCGCGCCCGGTGGATAGCCGGTGAAATCGACGGAGAGCGCGTATTCCAGGACTGCGCCTCCGGGCGGCGGGGCGACGGAGATCGCGGCGAACTCGGCGTCCATCCAATTCCGCCGATCCGTCACGATGACGGGCGAGGAGAACCCGAGCGCCGCCGAGGTTCCCGGCGCCAGCAGGTAGCGCAGCCCGGCCGCGGGCGCGAAGAGCGGGCCCACGGCCGGCCGGCTCGGCATCGTGCCATCCGCTGGCGCGCCCTGGGCCAGCGTGAGGGCGATCGTCCGGTTCGTCAGCAGGGCAGCCGGCAGACGCGCGAGCAGCCGCACATCGCCCGGCATCGCACCGCCCTCGGCGGCGAGGCGGACACGGTAGCGGAGGCCCAAGGCGCTGTCGCCGCTGATCTCGATCTCGACGCGGGCGCGCATCCCGCCCGAGCGGTATCCTCCGGTCACGGTGGCCGCAAAGCGGCCGTCATCAGCCGTGACGGCGGTGTGCTCGAGCTCAAGCTCGGCGGGCACCCCGCGATCGCCGAGCGCCAGTCCGACGCCGCGGAGGAACTCGACGTTGCCGAACGTGATCCGGCGCAACTCCGCGCGGTAGAGCGTCGCGGTGAGGCCGCGGCACCCCAGCGGCGCCGGCGCTGCATCGACCGCGGCCGTGCCGTATAGCGCAAGACGCTCCTGTTCGGTCATCACCATCTGATCGCCCTGCCCGCCGTGCCGCAGGGAGCGCCCTATGTGGCCGCCCAGGCGGACCGCGGCTAACATGTCACATTGGCGTGGAGGCGCCGAATCGATGACGCCTCGCCACTGGGAGGAGTGTCAACAAGAAAGCAACGTTACGTCACCTCGGCGCTTGTGGGTACCGCGTTCGCGCTGTGGTCAACTCACTACGCTGTCGCCGACTGCGCGACCCGCGCGATCAAGGAGGCCATGAGACTTGCCGGCTCATCGATCAGCGTGACCTACGAGGCGGGGCTTTAGGCACTGTTGCCGATCAAGCCGCGACTGACCGGAGTTCGAGAAGGCCACCGGGGTCAAGGTCAATGTCGTTGAGCTGCCGCTCGATGAGATGTTCACCAAGGCGCTGCTGGAACACAAGGCG
>VGEJ01000107.1 GCA_016869335.1 Alphaproteobacteria bacterium
TCATCACCGGCACCCACCCCGAGTACTGCTCGACCGCCATGTGGGAGGCGCTCAAGGCCTACACCGAGGACGGCGGCCGCTTCATGTATGTGGGCGGCAACGGCTTCTATTGGCACATCGCCTACCACCCCACCCTGCCGGGGATCGTCGAGGTGCGCCGCACCGAGGGCTCCTCGCGGTCGTGGCGGGCCGATCCCGGCGAGCATTACGAGAGCTTCTCGGGCGAGTACGGCGGGCTGTTGCGCCATCAGGCGCGCACGCCGCAAATGCTGACGGGATCAGGCATGACCGCGCAGGGCTTCGACTTCTGCGTGCCCTACCGGCGGACACCCGCGAGCTTCGATCCGCGCGTCGCTTTCGCGTTCGCGGGGATCGCGGCAGACGAACCGATCGGCGACTTCGGGCTGATCGGCGGGGGCGCGGCCGGCCTCGAGGTCGATATCGCCGACTACGCGCTCGGCACCCCGCCGCATGCGCTGATCGTGGCGCGCGCCGACTCGCTTTCCGACACCTATCTGCTGCTCGCCGAGCAGAGCCTGGTGCCGATGCCGAACCAGATGGGCACCATGCACGACCAGGTGCGCGCCGATCTGGTGTTCCACGAGACCTCGGGCGGCGGGGCGGTGTTCGCGTTCAGCTCGATCGCGTGGTGCGGCTCGCTCGCGCACAACCGCTATGACAACAACGTCTCGCGACTGACGGGCAACGTGTTGCGCCGCTTCCTCGCCGACGCGCCGTTCGTCGTGCCCGCGACGGTCCGACCGACACCATCGCCAACGAAGCGCCCTAGGCAGAGCGACCATAACGGTACGTGATGCGGCGGGCGAACTGCATCAGCACCTCGCGCTCGGTCACGCCGTTGAGCGCGGCCAGCTCGGCCAGCGTCACGCCCTCGCCGAGGAGGCTCACTGCATCGCCCACCGCCGCCTCGGGCGCTTCGTCGAGATCGACGACAGCGTGCTCGAGCGAGACGCCGATGAGGCGCACCCGGTGTCCGCGCACGACGACCGGCACCGGGCGCCCCTCTGGCGGCCGGCGCAGGCCGTCCGCAGTGCCGATCGGTATGACCCCGGTGCGTCGGGCGGCGCTGTGGCCGTAGGGCGCGCCCTGGCGCGTCCCGGGCGTTTGGTCGGCAAGGTGGATCAGGCGGGTCGTGATCGCCCGCAGCGCCGGACGCAATTCGTCGGCGCCCGCGACGGCGGCATCGGTCAATCCGAAGCCATAGAGCGCGTGCCCGGCGCAAACGCTGTTCGCGGCATCCTCGAGGTCGGCGAAAAGGCCCGCGCTCGCCCGCGCCTGGGTTATCGCCGGACTCACGCCCTCCTCGGCGAGCGCGCGGAGCAGGTGATCGAAGCGGGCCAGACCCGCGCGCGCCCACTCGCGGCCGGCCGCGTCGTGGAACGGCAGGTGGGTGTAGATCCCGGCGACGACCAGCGGGGGCTGCGCTGCGATCGCCCTGATCGCCGCGGGCGCGTCAGCCAGGGGGATGCCGAGCCGGCCGAGCCCGCAATCGACCTTGACGTAGACGGCGGTCGGGTACCGCATCGCCCCGGCGAGAACCCGCGCCCCGGCGAGATCGGTGATGGTCGGCAGGAGGCCGGCGCGGGCGAGATCGGGGAGTTCACCGGGCGGGCAGCAGCCCAGCATGATGATGGGGACCCGCACGCCGCCGCGGCGGATCGCCAGCGCCTCATCCGGGCTTCCGGTGGTCAGCGCATCGACGCCGAGGGCGGCGAGTTCCTGCGCGATGCGCACCGCGCCGTGGCCATAGGCATCGGCCTTGACCGAGCCGATCAGCTTCTTGCGTCGGAGGCGACGGCGCACCACTGCATAGTTGTGATGGAGGTTCGCGATGTCGACCTCGGCCCAATGGCTCGGGTGCGCGAACGTCATGTTGCCCCTCCGGCTGTACCAGCGCGCCCGCGTGGCCGGCTGCGCGGGCTTTGCTCTATGCTGAGCGGGCGCTTCGAGCAAGGGGTGAGCGATGCAGCCGATCACCGCCGCCGATCTTGAGCCGCTCTGCCAGCGGCTGTTCGACCTAGAGGTGCCGCGTGAGCGGCTCAAGCTCCTGGCCGAGGCATTGAACGGCGTCCTCCCCGAGATCGCCCGGCTGCGGGAGCTCGACCTAGCCGATGTCACACCGGCGGTCGTGTTCGACCCGGGGCCCGCCGCCCCGCCCCCGCGCGATGGCTGAGCTCGACCTGCCGATCCCGGCGCTGGCGGAGCGGCTCAAGCACGGCACGCTGTCCCCGGTAGCGCTGTTCGAGGAGGCCGAGGCCCGCATCGCCTCACTCGAGCCGACTATCAGGGCATTCAGCCACCGCAACGCCGGTGCCCGCGGCGCGGCCGAGCGCGCCGCGGCCGAGCTGCGCGAGGGGCGCTGGCGCGGACCGCTCCACGGCCTGCCGATCGCGCTCAAGGACAACTTCCTCACCGCCGACATGCCGACCGGGCTCGGCGGCGGGTTGCCCGAGGGGACATTCCCGGCGCGCGATGCCGCGCTCGTCCGCCGTCTGCGCGCGGCGGGAGCGATCCTGCTCGGCAAGACCACCATGCACGGCTTCGCCTGGGGCATCGTCAGCCCGCCGACGCGCAACCCCTGGGACGTGGCGCGCGTGCCTGGCGGCTCGAGCGGCGGCTCGGCGGCCGCCGTGGCGGCGGGCATGTGCGTCGCGGCCTTGGGGTCGGACACCGGCGGCTCGATCCGCATCCCAGCGAGCCTGTGCGGCACGGTTGGGCTCAAGCCGACCTTCGGCCTGATCGAGGGCGCGGGCGTCGTCGTGCATAGCTGGTCGCTCGACGTCGCTGGCCCGCTCACCCGTTCCGTGGCCGACGCGGCCCATGTCATCGAGGTCTTGGCGAGCCCCGACACGGGTGGCGGTGATCGGCGCTACACGGGGGCGCTCGACCAACCGATCGGCGATCTCCGCATCGGGCTCTGCCGCAACCACTTTCTCGACTGCAACGACACCGAGGTGGCGGACGCGGTCGATGCCGCGATCAGCACGCTCGCGCGGCAAGTGCGGTCGGTCCGCCACCTGCACCTGCCGCGCCTATCCCATGCCGCAGGCGCGATCCTCGCCATCGAGCTGGCATCGGCCAGCGCGGCGCATCACGAGCTGCTGGGGCGCGGGCTGCAGTCCGGCCTGGCGCCCGATGTGCGCTTGCTGCTCGAGCTCGGCGCATTCGTGAGCGCCACCGACTATTTGCGGGCCGAGCAGTTCCGCCGGCTGCTCATGGCCGACTTCGCCGCCGCGTTCGCCGAGGTCGATGTGCTGATCTCCCCGACGACGCCGGTCACCGCGTGGCGAGTGGCGGAAAGCACGGTTGCCGTCCAAGGAGAGACCGAGAGCGTGCTCTCGGCGGCGTGGCGCCTCACCTACCCCTACAACCTCGCCGGCGTGCCGGCGATCTCGCTGCCCTGCGGCTTCGACAAGCGGGGCCTGCCCATCGGGTTGCAGATCGCGGCCAAGCCGCTGGCCGAGGCGACGATCCTGCGGCTCGCCCACGCCTACGAGTGCCAGCACGATTGGGTTCACCGTCGGCCACCTCACCCGGCGCAGTAGGGACGTAAACTGCTTCGACGGAGGCCGCCGTTGCCGCCGGCCGGCCGGATGGCTAGTCTACGGTCAGCGAACGCGTCAAACCCAAGGGGGGACCATGACTAGGCACACACTCGTATCGCGGCGCGACTTTGGCAGGGTGGCCGCCGGCGGCCTCGCCGCTGGTGTTCTGATCGTAGCCGGCCCGCGGCTCGCGCTGACCGAGCCCAAGGTGGGCGGGACTTTGAAGTTGGCCTTCGACCATGACGCAGGCGGTTTCGACCCGGCCAAGGCTGTCTACGGCATGTCGCACGCGGTGATCGAACAGGTGTACTCGGGCCTCACCGCGCTCGACTCGGAAGCGAATCCCTACCCCGACCTCGCCGAGACGATCGACATTTCGGAGGACGGGAAGGTCTATACGTTCCATCTGCGCACGGGCGTGACCTTCCACGATGGCTCGCCGTTCAGCGCCGACGACGTCAAGTTCACGATCGACCGGCTGAAGAACCCGGCCACGGGCTATTCGTACGCCTCGCAGCTCGCGAACGTTACCGAGACAACGGTGGTCGACCCCAACACGGTGCAAATCACGTTGTCGGAGGCCACCGGCCCGTTCCTGGTCAATTTGGCGTTTCCGGGCTCGATGATCGTCTCGAAGAAACTGGTCGAGTCGGGGCACGACATCAATGCCACGCCGATCGGGACCGGCCCCTACACGTTTGGCAGCTACCAGCCCGGCACGGTCATCAAGCTCGCCCGCAACCCGAAGTACCATGAGTCGCCCAAGCCCTACATCGAGCACCTCGAGTACACGATCATCTCCGACCAGACGGCGATCACCACCGCGCTGCAGTCCGGCGTGGTGAACTTCTCCAACGTCATTCCGGCCAAGGACTGGGCGGCGATCGAGGCCAACCCGGACCTGACCAAGGCGGCGATCGAGGGCGGCCGCTGGTTCTGGATCATGGTCAACAACCAGAAGCCGCCGCTCGACAATGCCAAGGTCCGGCAGGCCATCGCCCACGCGATCGACCGCCAGGCCATCGTCGATGCCGTGTTCTACGGCCTGGCCAAGGTGATTCAGGGCGGCGTGGTGCCGGAGTGGAGCTGGGGCCACGCCCCCGAGCTCAAGGTGCTCTCGCCCAAGGCCGACCCTGAGAAGGCCAAGGCGCTGCTCGCCGAAGCGGGCTTCCCCAATGGCCTCGATCTCGACTTCAAGATCGGCACCGAGTGGCCGGCCCTCATGGCGATGGGGCCGATCATTCAGGCCAATCTGCAGGCCGCCGGGATGAACGCCAAGATTTCGACGATGGGCACGACGCAGTACCTGGACGAGGTCTGGGCCAAGCGCGGCTACGACATATCCGACATGTATTGGCTGAGCCCGCTGGCCGACCCGGACGACTTCACCTCGCTCAATTATCTGTGCGGCAGCCCGATGAACGCGCAGGGCTCTTGCAGCAAGGAGATGGATGCCCTGCTGAATGAGGCGCGGTCGGCGCCCACCAAGGAGGCACGGGCCGACGCCTATCGCCGCATGCAGGCGCTGTCGATGGAGGAGATGACGCTCGTTCCGCTGGTGAGCGCATTGATTCTGCACGCGCACACCAACAAGCTGCAGGGCTTCAAGCCGATGCGGACCGGCTTCCTCAAGACCCTCAAGGAAGCTTGGCTCGAAGGCTGATCGCTCGCCCGGGGCGAGGGCTCTGGCGGGCAACGCCCGCCAGAGCCCTCACCCAGCTCGCGGACGGCCAGACGGGTCGCCCATGATCCAGTTCATCGCGGCGCGACTGGCGGCCTATGTGCCGACGCTCTTCGGGGTCTCTATCGTTCTCTTCCTGGCGATCAACGTCGTCCCCGGAAGCCCAGCCCAGGCCTCGCTCGGCATCAACGCGACCCCTGAGGCGATTGCCCGCTTCGAGCGCGAGCACGGCCTCGATCGGCCGCTCCATGAGCAGTACGTGAGCTGGCTCGCGCGGGTGCTGCAGGGCGACTTCGGCAGCTCGTTTCAGGCCGGCGTGCCGGTCGGCCCCGAGCTGATGTCGCGCCTGTTCGTCACGCTCGAGCTCGCCATCTTCGCCTTCCTCATCGCCAACCTGATCGCCGTGCCGCTCGGCTGCCTCGCCGCCTACTACCACCAGCGGCCGGCGGACAACGCCTTCATCCTGCTCGCCACGCTCATGGGCGCGCTGCCCAATTTCTGGCTGGCGACGCTTCTGATCCTGCTGCTCACGGTCACCCTGCACTGGCTTCCCCCGGGCGGCTACGTCCCGTTCGCCGAAGACCCCGGGCGCAACCTGATGCTCATGGTGATGCCGGCGATCTCGCTCGGTGTCGTCTCGTCGGCCTTGCTGCTCCGCATCATGCGCACCAGCATGATCGAGGTGTTCTCCTCGGACTACATCCGCACCGCGGTCGCCAAGGGTGCGCGCCGGGGGGTCGTGATCTGGCGCCACGCGCTCCGCAACGCGCTGATCCCTTACCTGACCGTCGGGGCGGTCGAGTTCAGCCTGCTGTTCGGCGGCGTCGTCATCATCGAGAACATCTTTCTCCTGCCTGGCGTCGGCCAGCTCGCCTTGATCGGCATCACTCAGCGCGACTATCCCCTGCTGCTCGCCAGCGTGCTCCTGATCGCGGTGGTCGTGATGACCGCCAACCTCATCGTCGACGTGATCGGGGCATCGCTCGATCCCCGCCGCGTCCGCACCGCCGGCGGGGAGTGACCATGTTCAGGCATCTCTCGTGGCGCCGGGTCGGCCTGCTCGCCATCGGCGGCGCGGTGACGGTGGCGCTGGTCATCGCGGCGCTGTTCGGCCCGGCGATCACCCCGCTGTCACCGCTCGAGATCAGCGTCGCCGACCGGTTGCAGCCGCCCAGCGCCGCGCACTGGCTCGGCACCGACGAGCTTGGCCGCGATACCTTCTCGCGCACGATCTATGCCGCGCGGATTTCGGTCCAGGTCGCTGCCGTCGCGGTCGGCATCGGCCTGATCGGCGGCATCCTGATCGGCCTCTCCTCCGCCTATTTCGGCGGTGCCTGGGACATGACGTTCATGCGCGGCATGGATCTGGTGTACGCCTTCCCCGCGGTGCTGCTGGCGATCGTCATCATGGCCGGGCTCGGCACCAGCATGGCCAACGCCATGATCGCGATCGGCATCATCTTCATACCGGGGTTCGCGCGGCTGGCGCGGGCAACCGCGCAGGGCGTGTTGCGCCAGCAGTACATCGAGGCCGCGCTGTCAATCGGCGTCTCGACGCCGCGCCTCCTATTTCGCGAGATCCTGCCTAACATCGCGACGCCGCTGATGGTCCAGGCCGCTATCGGCTTCGCCTACGCCGTGCTCGTCGAGTCGGCGCTGAGTTTCCTCGGCCTCGGCGCGCAACCGCCCGAGCCGAGCTGGGGCGTGATGATCAACGAGGGCCGCGGCCAGATGGCCGCCGCGCCGTGGCTCGGCATCGTCCCCGGGGCGGCGATCTTCATCAGCGTGCTCGGCTTCAACATGCTGGGCGATGGGCTGCGCGATTTCTTTGACCCGCAGCTGCGGGATTGACTGCTCGGGGTGACAAGGGAGGGACGCGATGGAGTTCCACACGTTCTCGATCGTCGGCCGCTGCGCCCGCACCGGCCAAGTGGGCGTCGCGGTGGCATCGGCGGGCGCCGGTGTCGGGCCGATGTGCATCTACGCCCGCGCCCGGGTCGGCGCGGTCTCGACGCAATCGTGGTGCAACCCCTACCTCGCGCTCGACGGCCTCGACTTGATGGAGAAGGGCCTGGGCGCGCAGGCGGTGTGCGAGCAGCTCCTCGCCGCCGACCCGGGGCGCGACATCCGCCAGATCGGCTACGTCGATGCCAAGGGCGGCAGCGCCGCCTACACCGGCGCGAAGTGCGCCGACTGGAAGGGCCACCTCACCGGGCCGAACTTCGCCGCCCAGGGCAACCTCCTGATCGGCGCCCGAACCGTCGAGGCGATGGCCGAGAGCTTCGTCAAGACCGAGGTGCTCGACCTCGCCGACCGCCTCATCCGGGCGCTCGAAGCGGGCCAGGCCGGCGGCGGGGACGCCCGCGGCAAGCAGGGCGCTGCGGTCATGGTCATGGGCACCGAGCGCTACCCGCTGGTCGACCTGCGCGCCGACGAGCATCGCCATGCCGTGATCGAGCTCCGCCGCATCTATGAGGTCGCAAGGCATCAGAGCCTGCCGTTCGTCGCCCAGATGCCGAGCCGCGACAATCCTCATGGCACCTTCGGCGAGGACGTGCGCCGGATCTTCAGCATCGCGCCCGCCTACCGCCCGGGCGGCGGCGGCGGCGAGTCGCTCTGAGCCCGCCCGCGAAGGGAGATGGTCATGCAGTTCAACACGTTCTCGATCGTCGGGCGGTGCGCGCGCAG
>VGEJ01000108.1 GCA_016869335.1 Alphaproteobacteria bacterium
AAGGGCGGCGGCGACTTCCGCTGGGCCCTCAAGGCCGAGGAGCGCTCGCGCCTCTGGCAGGCGCGCCACGACGCGGCTTATGCGGCGCGCGCGCTCCGCCCCGGCAGCAAGCTGTGGGCGACCGATGTGTGCGTGCCCATCGCGCGGCTCGCCGACTGCATCCGCGAGACCAAGGCGGATCTCGATGCCTCGTTCCTCCTGGCGCCGATCGTCGGCCACGTCGGCGATGGCAACTTCCACCTGACGTTCCTGCTCGACACCGACAAGCCCGAGGAGATCGCGGAGGCGAGCCGGCTCAACGACCGGCTGGTGGCGCGGGCGCTCGCCATGGACGGCACCTGCACCGGCGAGCACGGGGTGGGCGCGGGCAAGATCGAGTTCCTGCACGCCGAGCACGGCGAGGGGGTGAGCGTGATGCGCGCGATCAAGCGCGCGCTCGACCCGCTCAACATCATGAACCCGGGGAAGATCGTCCGGGTGTAGCGCACGACTCTCCGCAGCGCGCGGCCCCGGGCCGGCGGCCGCCGGCGCCTACAGCGTGACGGTGATGGCACCCAGCCGCTTGGTCAGCTTCATGTTCTCGCCGTAGTCGACGGGTACGGCGATGATGGCGGGACCTTCCTGCTTGAACGCGTCGGCCAGCGCCGGCTTGAGCTGGTCGGGAGCGGTCAGCGTCTTGCCCCAGCAGCCGAAGCTGCGGGCCAGGAGCTCGAAATCCGGGTTGGTGAACGCGAGCTCCGAGTGCCGCCCTTTGAAGGTGTTCTGCTGCTTCCACTTGATCAGGCCGTACTCGCCATCGACCCAGACCATGACCACGATGTTGAGATTGAGCCGCGCCGCCGTCTCGATGTCCTGGAAGTTCATCAGGAACCCGGCATCGCCGTTGATCGCCAGCACGCGGCGGTCGGGGTGCGCGATCTTAGCCCCGATCGCGCCGGGCAGCGCGAAGCCCATCGAGCAGAAGCCGTTGGAAATGAGGCAGGTGTTGGGCTCGTCGCACTGGTAGTAGCGCGAGATCCACATCTTGTGGGCGCCTACGTCGGACAGCAGGATGTCGGAGGGGCCGAGCGCCCCACGCACGTCCCACAGGATCTTCTGCGGCTTCATCGGGAAGCTGCCATCGTCCTTCTCCATCGCGAAGTCGTCGAGGATGGTCTGGCGCACCTTGGCCCACGAGCCGATGTCGAACAGCGGCAGCTTGCCCTCGCTGTCGTAGCGGCGGTTGATCTCCTCGTTCATCTGCCACAGCGCATCGGCAATATCGCCAACGACATCGACCGCCACCGGGTAGCTCTCGTCCACTTCCGCGGGCCAGAAGTCGACATGAACGATCTTCTTGCCCTCGCTCTTGTTCCAGTGCTCTGGGCTGTACTCGACCAAGTCGTAGCCCACCGCGATGACCACGTCGCATGCGTCCATGGCGTGGGTGATGTGGTCGCGCGCCTGCAGCCCGACCGTGAACACGCAGTGCGGGTCCCGGCGCGACACCGCACCCTTGCCCATAAAGGTGTTGACCACCGGGATACCCGTTTTCTCGGCCAGCCGCCGCAGCTGCCGGGCCGCGCGCTTGCGCACGGCGCCGTTGCCCGAGAGGATGATCGGGCGCTTCGCCGCCGCGATCACGTCGATGGCCTTGGCGACGGCCTTATGATCGGCCGCC
This sequence comes from Alphaproteobacteria bacterium, assembly GCA_016869335.1. Classification (GTDB taxonomy): domain Bacteria; phylum Pseudomonadota; class Alphaproteobacteria; order VGEJ01; family VGEJ01; genus VGEJ01. The sequence goes on from VGEJ01000108.1 coordinate 1,661, forward strand.
GGCCGCCGGGTGCGATAGGCCGCGATCGGCGTTCCGCTGGTGTCATGCTCGGCGAGATCCTCGGGCAGCTCGATCAGGGTCGCGCCGGGCTTCTCTGATTCGGCCAGTTTGAACGCCTTGCGCGTCACCTCGGGGATGTTGCGCGGGTTCGAGATCGTCGTTGCCCACTTAGTGATCGGGCGGAACATGGCGATGGCGTCCATGTTCTGATGGCTCTCTTTGTGCAGCCGCCCGGTGCCCGCCTGGCCGATGATGGCGACCACCGGGGCGCGGTCCATGTTGGCGTCGGCCACGCCGGTGACCAGGTTGGTGGCGCCGGGCCCGAGCGTGGCGAGACACACGCCGGCCTTGCCGGTGAGCCGCCCGTAGGTATCGGCCATGAACGCGGCCGCCTGTTCGTGGCGGCACAGCACGAACTTGATGGGACTGTCGAGGAGCGAGATCATGACATCGGCGTTCTCTTCGCCGGGGATGCCGAAGATGTGCGTCACTCCCTCGGCCTCGAGACAGCGGACAAACAGATCGGACGCCTTCATGATCTCCCCCCTTCGATGGTTGAGGCGATGATAAGGTGTTCGGATGTGGCGGGGAAGCGCTTCCGCCGCGAGCGCTGCGGCGCTGCCGTCCCGCGATGGGCGAGGCGCCGCCGCCTAGACTGCCTCGGGCGGGCCGTCGCTGTCGTCGAGCTTCTTGCCGTCGAGCTCGACCTTGCGCCGGCTGGCTTCCCGGCGCCGGGTTAGACGCTCCGCCTTGGTCCGGCCGCTCTGGGCGCGCGCTTCGGCCGCCTGCTTCGCCAACGCTTCGCGCTCGCGGCGCTCGCGGTATTTGGTGAGGTTGACGACCTTACCCACTGCTCCGACCTCGCGCCGCAACCGTGCATCGCTTGGCTAGCTTAACGCAAAACCCTAACTAATCCAACGTGGCGCGGCAGCGCCGAGTTACTTGAGATGCGAGCCATGACGCGCCTGCTGCTTGCCGCAACGGCCGTGGTCATCCTGATCGCGCTGCTGGTCGTCTTCGGGCCCAACCTGGTCGACCTCGAAGCGCGCAAGGGTCTGATCACGGACGCCATCGAGGACGAGACCGGCCGCGCGGCCCACATCGATGGCGCCGTCGACCTGGCGCTGGTTCCGACCCCGCGCATCGCGGTGCACGGCCTCCGGCTGGCCAATCGCGCCGGCGCGCGCGAGGCCGACATGGTGCAGGTGCCGGTGCTCGAGGCTGAGCTCGCGCTCGGGCCGCTCTTCCGCGGCGAGCTGGTCGTCGAGCGGCTCCGGCTCATCGACCCGGTCGTCGTCCTCGAGCGCCTGGCCGATGGCAGCGCGAACTGGGACTTCACGACGCCGGAGCCGACCGACGGGAGCGCGGCAGGCGCGCTCACGCCTACCGCCGACCCGGCGACGCAGGGCATCGGCCTCGTCGCGATCGAAGGCGGAGTCATCACCTATCGCGATACCGAGGCAGGTCTCGACCATCGTTTCGAGAACGTCTCGGGCGAAGCCAAGGGCGAGCGCGCGTCGGGCCCGCTCGCGGCCGATCTGTCGTTCGCGGTCAATGGGATTGACTTGGCATTGACGGCGAAGGCCGGCGAAAGCGTTCCGGGACGCTCGCGGCCGTTCAGCCTTGAACTCGCGGCGCCCGAGGTGGGGGCGACCCTCGGCCTGCTCGGCGCGCTCGCCGAGGGACCGCGCCTCACCGGCAAGCTGACGCTGCAGGCGGACAGCCTGGCGCGACTGTTGACCGCACTGTCGCAGGCAAGCGGACGGGACCTCGCCCTGGCGGTACCCGACAAGGCAGCGTCGGCGGCGGGCAACCTGACGCTCGATGCGGCGGCACTGGGGTTTGACGCGATCACGGCGAGCCTCGGCCAAGCCGCCGCTACAGGTGCGATCAGCGTTGCGCTGACGGCGCCGCGGCGGGTGGATGCGACCCTTGCCGTCAAGCACTTCGACCTCGATGCATGGCTGGCCAGCGTGCCGGACCGCTCCGCCGGCGCCGGCGCGAACGCCGGTACGACGGCCGCGAGCGCCGCGCCTGCCGCCGGGGAGGCCGCGGCAACATCGGGCAGCCTCGATCTCGAGATCGAGGCGCTGACGTTTCGGGGCGAGGTGGTGCGCCAACTGGTCGCCACCGCGCATTTCGCGGCGGGCACGCTGACGCTGGACCGCGTGTCGGCCCTCTTGCCCGGCAGCTCCGATCTCAACGCCAGCGGCACCCTCACCGGGATCGGCGGCGCGCTCCAGTTCGATGGCCGGGTCGAGGCGGCTTCCGACAACCTCCGCGCGCTGCTTGCCTGGCTGGCGCTGGCCCCCCCCGGGGTGCCGAGCGACCGCCTGCGCAGCGCCGTGCTGACCAGCAGCATTCGCGCGACGCCGGATGTGATCCAGGTCTTCGGCGCCGATGTGCGTCTCGATTCCTCGCGCTTCACCGGCGGCGCCGCGTACGCGCTGCGCGAGCGCGTATCGTTCAGCCTGGATGGCGCCATCGACCGGCTCAATCTCGATGCCTACCTGCCCCCGCCGGCGGCCGCCGTCGCGGCCGGCAAGCCGGATGCTGCGTCCCCCGCCGCGGGCGAGCGCGAGGGCGAGCACGAGGGCGGGGCTCTTGCGGTGCTCGACACCTTCGACACCGACCTCAAGATCCGCGCCGGCGAGCTCACCTACCGGGAGATCCCGATCAAGGACGCGCGGCTGACCGCGCGGCTTGTCGCCGGGCGGCTCGACCTCACGGACCTGCAGCTTGGCGACGTCGCTGGTGCGCGGGTCGCCGTCGCCGGGGTCGGCCAAGGGTTCGCTGCCAAGCCGACGTTTGCCGGCACTCTCGACGTCAAGGCCGGAGCCCCCGACCCCCTGTTCCGCCTGCTCGACATCGCTTGGCCGACCCCCGGGGAGCGCCTGAAGCCGTTCACGCTCGGCGGCGCCATCGCCGGTGAAGCGCGTGCGCTCAAGCTCGATCTGGCGGGGACGGCGGCGGCGAGTGACTTCTCGGTGACCGGCACGCTCGCCGATCTCAGCCCGACGGCGGCCATCGATGTGCAAGTGGCCGTGCGCAACCCGAGCGCCAAGGGTCTGCTCAGTCAGTTTGTGAGCGCGAGCGATGCAACCTGGCTTGCCGGAGCCGGCGCGGTGCGCGGCCGCCTGTCGGGCAGCCTGGCTCGGCTCGACATCGATCTCCTGGCGGAAGCCGGACCGACGCTGACGGCCAAAGGACGGATCGCCTCCCCGCTCGCAGCGCCAGCCTATGATCTGGCGCTGGTCCTGGCCCACCCCGACCTGACGCAGCTCCTGCGCGACCTCGGCAGCGACCCGGCTGCAACCAACCTCGGTCCGCTCGCGCTGAGTGCCCGTGTCAGCGGTGATGCTACTGCGACCAGCATCGGCGGGCTTGCCGGCCGTATCGGGCCGGTGGCGATCGAGGGCGAAGGCACTCTGGCGTTGAGTGGTGCGCAGCCGCGGCTGTCGGGCCGGCTCAAGACGAGCGAGATACTGCTCGATCTGCTGCTGCCGCGCCAGTCGGATCCGGCCGCCGCGGCGAGCGGCGGCACGCCCACGGGGGCCAAAGGCGCGGCGCCCGGGCGCTGGTCGCGCGAGCCCATCGAGCTGTCGCTCTTCCGCGGCAGCCAGGGTGCGGTAGCGTTGAGCGCCGTGGCGCTGCACCGCGGCGGGTATTCGATCGAGAGGCCGAGCGCGAACCTGGCGTGGGGCGATGGTCTCGTCCGGCTCGACGAGGTGCGCGGGGCGCTGTTCGGCGGAGAGTTGGCGCTCGCCGCACGGATCAAGGACGCGGAGACACCGGCACTCGCGCTCGTCGGGTCGCTCAGCGGCGCCGACGTGCCGGCGATCCTCTCCGCGACCGGGGCGGAGCCGCGCCTCACGGGGCATTTGGACGTCGGCATGGAGGTCAGCGCGAGCGGGCGCAGCGAGGAGGAACTGGTCTCCTCGCTCGACGGCGCGGTTGATTTCACGGCTCAAGAGGGCGTCGTGCGCGGGGTCGATCTCCCGGCACTGAGCGATCGCTTGCACCAGCTCGACGCGGTGCCCGATTTCCTCAACCTCTTGCAGCACACGGGCGCAGAGGGCGAGACCAACTACAGCGCGATCTCGGGGACATTTGCGCTCGAGGACGGCATCGGACGCAGCAGCGACCTTCGGGCGACGTTCGCGGCGGGCCGCGGCGCAGGGACCGCCACCATCGATCTGCCGCGCTGGCAGCTTGCCATGCAGAGCGAGCTCTGGCTCACCGATCACCCCAAGGCGCCGCCGCTCGGCGTGGTCTTCGCCGGCCCGATCGATGCGCCCAAGCGTGACCTGAAGACGCGCCAGCTCGAGGCGTTCCTCGGGCAGCGCCTCCAGAAGAGGGTGTTGCCGAGGCTGCTGAAGGGCAAGCTCGGCGAGAAGCTCGAGCGGATCACCGGCGCGCCACCGGCCGTTGAGGAGATCGCGCCCACCGAGAGCCCCGTTGAGCCCGCGGCACCCGACGTCGAGGACACCCTGCGCCAGTTGTTCGACCTCATGCCCGGCGACTGAGCGCGGGCCGGTGGCACGACGCCGGCTCAGGCGTCGGGCGGAATGACCCCCTTGCGAAACGCGGCGCAACCGTAGGACCGCCGCTCCTACTCCCTCGGCTGTGGGCGGACCTCAAGCGCGCCGGCCCGCTGCGCGCTGGAGCCCCGACGACATTGACGAGGAAGACGACTGCGATCCTGACACCCCGTCTCACTTCGCCTCGAAGCCAATCCCGATGGTTCACCCGAACGCCTTGTGCTATTTCTCGCTGTCGGCGGCCCATCGCCGTCGCCGGGCATGCCAATGGCGCCCCCCCCGGCGGTGATGGCCACGCCAGAACAGGGGAGGAGTTGATGCTACCAGGGAAGAAAGTTGGACTTGCAGCGCTCGGTATCGCCGTCCTCTTTGGGGTCGGCGGGGCGAGCCACACCGCCGCAGCGGCCGACGCGTACCGGGTGATCTACATCGCGCCGCAGCTGAACAACGCGGCCGACATTGTGATCGCCAGGAATTGGCAAGAGGTAGCCCAGAGTCTCGGGATGGAGGCGGTCATCAAGAACGCCGAAATCGACCCGAAACGGGAAGCGGACGAATGGGCAACGGCGATCGCGCTCGGCTACGACGCGATCGTCGGCGGCCCGACCGACAGCGTGGCTGCAACGGTGTCGGTCAAGAAGGCCAATGAAGCCGGTATTCCGGTCTTCATGCTCGGCCGGACCTCGGAGGGCGGCAAGGTCGAACTAATCGCGCGTGCCGACAACATTTCGCTCGGCACCATCGCGGCAGAGGAGCTCGTCAAGCGCATAGCGGCGCTGCGCGGTGAGGCGGCGGGCAAGGTCCTTGAACTCCACGGTCCGATGGACCAGGTCAACGCGCGGCAGCGCAGCGAGGCCATCCAAGCGGTGCTCGCCAACTATCCCAAGATAGAGCTGATCCGCAAGCTGCAGCATTGGACCCCGGAGGAGTACTTCGACATCACGAAATCGGTCGCCAGCTCCACCGACCTCGTCGGCATCACGATGGGGAGCGACGTGCTTCCGGGTGTCGATGCCGCGCTCGACTCGATCGGCAAGCTGAAGAAGGTTGGCGACCCCGAGCACATCGTCGTCACGGGGATCGACGCGGACCCCCGCGTTCTGGACCTGATGGGTCAGGACCTGTGGGATGCCTCGGCACTCCAGGACATGGTCGGATACGGCGCGATCCTCGCCCACTACATGAAGGATTACCTCGACGGCAGCTACAAGATCACCGCGGCGGGTCCGATCGACAATCCGGGCAAGCCCTACCACGGGGTCGAGGCGCGGTGGTCGGAAGCGACTCAAGGTTGGGAGATTCAGACCCCCAGCCGAGTCGTCGACAAGTCCAACCACACCGATCCGACGCTCTGGGGCAACGCGATCAAGAAGTACCAGTAGCCCGCCCGTCACCAGCCAGGGTCGCGGGTCGGCGCATGGTAACGTTGGCACCGCGCCGCCGCGACCCCGTTTCCTTGGCTCAAGCGGAGCCGGGGGTCCCAAGCCTCAAGAATAGGCAGGCGTCTGTGTCGACGATGCGGGGCCTGAGCAGGCTCCTGCTGCGGAACGCGGTTTGGATCGTGCTGGTGGTCGTTACGGTCGCCTTTGTTGCCGTCGAGCCGCGCATGCTCTCGGTGCGGATCTTGATGAACGTCCTGGAGCATTCGTCGATCCTCGGCATTCTGGTGATCGGCATGATCTT
>VGEJ01000109.1 GCA_016869335.1 Alphaproteobacteria bacterium
AGGCTGCCAGCGTAGTTCTGCCCGCGCACCTCGAGACCCTCGCGGATCGGCTCGCGGTCGGCCAGCACATTTGGCTCGTGCGGCAACTGCACCAGGGTGTTGGCGTCCTGGCCCGCCATCGTGAGGATGCCGCGCGGTCTGTGGTACTTGAACGAGCGTGACAAGGTCCGGACGCCGTGGGCAGCCAGCGCACTTGCGATGGTATCGCCGGCGAGCCCCGTATAGCGCTCACCCTCGAAGCGGAACGCGATCGGCGCGGAGCGGTCGAGGAGGAGGCCGGCCGGAGCCGACAGCCGTTCTGGCTCGCTCATGTCGCGCGGCCGTTCGGCGCGAGGTCGAGGCGCGCCGAGTACATCTCGGACGCGCGATAGGTACGCAGGATCTGATCGCTGCGAGTGTCGCGCTCGGCTATGAACCAGTAGGCCGTCGGCACGTGCATCCACCACTCGCGCACGACCCCCGCCTGGTTGTCGTGAAGGAAGACGTACGCGGCCCACTCGGCGTCCGTGCACCGCGCATGGTCGGGGGGCGCGACGACCTCGCCGTGACAGACGAACTCGGAGATGTTGCGGGGCCCGTTCAACGGGCAGTGCATCAGTTTCATTTGGCGCCTCAGTGGCCGACCGAGGCCGCGCCCTTCTCGCCGACCAGGCGGAAGTCGTCGAAGCGGGCGAGCGCGAACGGTGCCAGGACGCCGGGAACCTTGCCCGTGCCCACCGCTTCGGCCATGCGCTTTCCGCACACCGGGGTCGCCTTGAAGCCCCACGTGCCCCAGCCGGCGTCGATCCAGTAGTTGGCGACCGGCGTCGCGCCGAGGATGGGAGCGAAGTCGGGGGTCATGTCGGCCATGCCGGCCCATTGGCGAAGCACCTTGACCTCGGCGAGAAACGGAAACAGCTCCAGCATGTGCGCCATCAGGCTTTCCTTGAAATCGAGCGTCGAGCGCGAGGAGTAGAGCGCGTAGGGATCGGTCGAGCCACCCATGACCAGCTCGCCGCGGTCGCTCTGCGACACATAGACGTGGAGGCTGCCCGAGACGACGATCAGGTCGAGGAATGGCTTGAGCGGCTGCGAGACGCATGCCTGGAGCGGCACGGTGCGGATCGGCAGGCGGAAGCCCGCCATCGCCGCGAGCAGGCTGCTCGATCCGGCGACCGCCTGGATGGCGTGGCCGCAGCCGATCCTGCCACGGTTGGTGAGCACCGCCCGGATGCGCCCGCCGGCGATCTCAAGTCCGGTGACCTCGGTGAGCTGGTGCAGGTGGACGCCGCGGCGAGCCGCCTGGGCGGCATAGCCCCACGCCACCGCGTCGTGGCGTGCGATCGCGCCCGGGCCATGGTAGAGCGCCGCGAGAATCGGGTAGCGGACGTCCTCCGAGAGGTTGAGCTCGGGACAGAGGCGGCCGATCTCGTCGGGAAAGATCAGCTCGGAGTCGACGCCCAGATGCTTGTTGACCTCGGCGCGCCAGCGCATCGTCCGGACGGCCGCATCGGTGTGGGCGAGCGTCAGGTGGCCGCGCTCGGAATACAGGATGTTGAAATCCAGCTCGTTGCTCAGGCCCTGAAAGAGCCGCACGGACTCATCGTAGAATCGCACCCCTTCGGGGGTAAGGTAGTTCGAACGGATGATCGCCGTGTTGCGACCCGTGTTGCCGCCGCCGAGGTAGCCCTTGTCCAGCACCGCGACGTTGCTGATGCCCCAGTCGTGGACGAGGTAGTAGGCGGTCGCCAGGCCGTGCCCACCCCCGCCGATGATGACGACGTCGTAGGCGTCCTTGAGGTCCGGGGCCGGGGGAAGCACCGGCCCGACGCGAGCGCCGTTCACAAGACCCGAAAGCAACAAACCGAACGGCATCGCCTGCCTCCGCTGCCGGCACTAGACCCGTCCGCCCGACGACCGTCAAGTGCAGACCGCTCGCAGCCTCGCCGCGTTCGTGCGATGCTTGGATCAGCGCCAGGAGGGGATCATGTACGTTCGCTGCGGCTTTTTCGAGGGCGAAGTCGCATCCGAGGACCGCGCCCGGTTCGATGCGTTCTGGGAGGAGATCGCGCTGCCGCTCGCCCGCCGGCTGCCGGGGATCCGGAGCGCCCGGATCTTGCGCGGGCGCCAGTACGAGCCCGACGCGCCCCGCTTCTACCAGGTGGTCGAGCTGAGCTTCGGCAGCCTCGCCGATATCGAGGCGGCGCTGGCCTCGCCGGTCAGGGCCGAGATCCGCGCCCGCTACGCCGAGTTCGCGCCGCTGTTCAAGGGCCGCCTCACGCACATCAATTGCGAGGTCTGTGCCGACACCGACGGGCGCTAGAGCGCCGCCCGGAAGTGGGGCGAGCGACGGGACTTGAACCCGTGACCCCTAGATCCACAGTCTAGTGCTCTAACCAGCTGAGCTACGCTCGCCGCAACGCAACATCCGGGCCGCGTGGCCGCCTTAACTACGAACCGCGCCGGTTGCCGTCAAGGCTCTTCCTGGCCCGGCCGCGGCAGGGTGTAAGGGGGGGGCGAGATGCTGGGCCAGATCGTGGATGCTGAGATGAGTCAGGTCCTTGGCGTGCTCGGCAACCACCTTGGCGGCCGTCTCTTTGGTCAGACCGGCACGCACTTCGCCCAGGCTCTTCGGCGGCAGTATCAGCACGAGCCTGTCGAACTCGCGCCGGTGACTCGCCTCGTTCAGGACCCTGACCACCTCGCGGGCGAAGATCGTCCTCTCGTGCTGATGGAAATCGACGCGGGGCGTGATCGAGTGGCGGGTGCCATCATGCGCGCTCCCCTGCACGCGGCCAGGACGCTCGGCCCCGATCTCGCGGGTGGGCCCGTGCGTCGCCGCGAGCATGAAGGGTAGCGCCGGCGCGAGGCCGGTCCCCGCCCCAGCGTTCAGGAGCACGCGCGCACGCGCACCGTCCGCCACCAGCCCCACGTCTTCGCAGCCTTCATGGTCAACTCCTCGATTCAGGGCGGTATGAGAGATGGCTCCGGCAAGCCGGCGCCTTGATCCAGGTCAGCGGAACAGTCGCCCGAGCCGCGCCACCGCCTCGTCCAGCACGTGGTCTTCCTTGGCGAAGCAGAAGCGCGCCAGGTGCTCGACGCCGCCACCGGCATAGAACGCGCTGACCGGGAGCGCCGTGACCTTGGCCTGCTCGGTAATATGGGTGCAGAAGGCCTCGTCGCCACCGTTGAAGCCGAGCGGCCGGAAATCCGCGTTGATGAAGTAGGTGCCGCCGGAGTCGAGCACCGTGAAGCCGACCGCGCCGAGGCCGTGGGCCAGGCGGTCGCGCTTCTCCTGCATGTCGCCGGCGAGCGCCCGGTAGTAGGCGTCATCCTTGCCCAAGCCGTAGGCGACGGCGCGTTGCAGATTGGGCGCCGTGGTGAACACCAGGAACTGGTGCGCCCGGGCGATCGTCTGGATCAGCGCCGGCGCGGCCGTGCAGTAGCCCACCTTCCAGCCAGTGAGCGAGAAGGTCTTGCCGGCCGAGCCGATGTGCACGGAGCGCTCGCGCATGCCGGGCAGCGTGATGAGCGGGATATGACGCCGGCCATCGAACACGATGTGCTCATAGACCTCGTCGCAGACCGCATACGCGTCATAGCGGATCACCAGCTCGGCGATGCACCCGAGCTCCTCCCGGGTGTAGACCTTGCCGGCCGGGTTGTGCGGATTGTTGAGGAGCACCAGTTTGGTCCGGGGCGAGAACGCTGCCTCGAGACGGTCCTGGCGCAGCTCCCAGGCGGGCGGCTCCAGCCTCACATAGCGCGGCACCGCGCCGCCGCGGCGCAGGATTGGAACATAGGAGTCATAGAGCGGCTCGAACAGCACCACTTCATCGCCTGGATTGAGAAGCCCGAGGAGGCAGGCGAGCAGCCCCTCGGTCGCGCCCGTGGTCACCAAGACCTCGCGCTGCCAGTCGACATCGAGGCCATAGAACCGCTTGTCGTGCGCGGCGACCGCCTGGCGCAGCTCGGGCACCCCCATCATCGGCGGATACTGGTTCGGCCGATCCTCGAGCGCCTCGGCTGCCTTGGCGCGCACGTCGGCCGGCCCGTTGCCCGAGGGGAAGCCTTGGCCGAGGTTGATCGAGTCGTGCTCCTTGGCGAGCAGCGACATGACCTCGAAGATCGAGGTGCCCATCGCGGCGAAGAGCGCGTTCGGTTGCTTCATGGTGCTCGCGGGACCGTGATTGGGACGCTCGCCGCGGCCATGATAGCAGGTGCCTCGGCCGCTGCGTGGGCAGTCCGAGGAAGATGGCGATGACGACACGCGGGACGTTCTATCGGAACGAGCTGGCGGTGCGGGACGTCGCGCGCAGCAAGAAGTTCTATGGCGATCTGATCGGCTGGAGGGCCGACGAGATGCCAATGGGCGATGGCTCCACCTATACGGTGCTGATGAAGTCCGACGGTCCCGCCGGCGGGCTCATGCGGATGCCCGTGGAGCACGGCTCGATGCCGCCACAGTGGCTGCCGTACGTGGCGGTGGACGATGTCGATGCGGCGGCGGCGAAGGTCGCGCGGCTCGGCGGGCAGGTCGTGGCGCCGGCGTTCGATATGCCCACCGTCGGCCGCATCTGCATCATCGCGGACCCAGATGGCGCGCGCCTCGGCCTGATCAAGCCGGCGCCGCAACAACCCCGCTAGTCCAAGCCTGGAGCGGCTCAGCTCTCGGCCCAGTCGCGCAGCGTGCCGTCGGGCGCCCGCGCGATGTAGCCGGCATCGACCGGCAGCTCGATGCCGTTGATGTAGGCGGCCTCGTCCGAGGCGAGGAACAGCGCGGCGTAGGCGGTATCCCAGCCGGTGCCCATGGTGCCGGTCGGGCTGCGCTGATCGCGCAGCGCCAACATGGCCTCGAAATCACCGCCGGCGAACGCCTCGGAATAGGCCGCGCGCAGGCCGACCTCGATCATCGGGGTGCGCATCACGCCGGGCAGGATGGCGTTGCAGCGAATGCCCTGATCGGCGTAGCGCGCGGCGATCGAGCGGGTCAGCGCGCCGATGCCGGCCTTGCTGCACGAGTACGAGATGTAGGAATGCCCGAGCCAGCGCACCGCGGCGACCGAGGAGATGTTGACGATGGCGCCGTCGCGCTGCGCCAGCATGTGCGGCAGCGCTTGCTTGCAGGTCAGGAACATGCCGGTGAGGTTAGTGTCCATGACGCGGCGCCACGCTTCGAGGCTCTGTTCGATCGGCCCGCCCATCTCGAGGATACCGACGTTGTTGTGCAGGATGTCGATGCGACCGAACGCGGCGATGCACGCCGCGACCATCGCCGCGACGTCCGCCTCGCTGGTGACGTCCGCCGCGTGCGCCCGCGCGGTGCCGCCCGCGGCGGCGATGATGGCGCGGGTCTCCTCGGCGGCCGCCAGGTTGCGGTCGGCGGCGAACACGCGCGCCCCCTCGCGCGCGTAGAGCACGGCCGCCGCCTTGCCGTTGCCCCAGCCCGGGCCGACCGAGCCGGCGCCGACGACGAGCGCCACCTTTCCTGCGACGCGGCCTGGCATCACTGGTGCTCGTACCAGCCCTTCTCGCCGTGCCGTTGGTAGTGCTCGTGGTACTTCTCGACCGCGGCGCGGTCGAGCGCGACGCCGAGGCCCGGGGTCTCGGCCGGCGCGACGCCGCCGTCCCTGACGTGCCAGGGTTCGCCGGCAACGCAATCGTCCTCGATCCAGTCGAACAGGGCTTGGGCCGGGCGATCGGCCTGCGGGCAGATCACCCCGAAGTGCGCCATCGCCGCCCACGAGATGCCGAGCTCGAGGCTCGAGCGCAGCCAGAAGCGCTTGTTGTGCGACTCGGCGATGGCCGCCTCGCGGCACGTCTTGGCGATGCCGCCATGGACGTGGAGATCGCCCACGACGCTGTCGATGGCCGGGTAGTGCACGATCATCTCGTAGTCGGTGCAGTGGCTCGAGACCGGGATGCCGTAATCGCGCCGGATGCGCTCGAGATCGGCGAGCCGCGCCACCGGCTCCTCGAGGTTGGCGAGGTCGCAGGCGCGCGTGGCATCGAGGTAGCGCCGACACTGGTCCATGGTGTAGGCCATGTTCATGTCGACGCCGATGGCGATGTCGGGGCCGAGCGCTTCGCGGATCGCCTGCGTCGCCGCGATGTCGCAATCGACCGAGTAGCGCGCGATCTTGAACTCGTAGAACGTGGCGCCCGAGCGCGCCACCGCCTCGCGCGCGTAGTCCGCCATGAGCTTGGGGATTTCCTTCTCGGTGTGGTTGGTGCGCTCGCGCACGACGATCGAGCCATAGGCGACGAACGGCGCCGCTCGGCGCACGCGCCCGCCCATCACCTGATAGACGGGCAGGCCGGCGCGCTTGCCGGCGATGTCCCAGAGCGCCATCTCGATGCCCGCGAAGGCGGCCTCCTCGGAGGCGTCCTTGAGCCCGCCGAAGTCGTTGTGCTGTTTCACACAGAGCCGGCGCGCGGTCTCCACCTCCTCGACCCGGAGGCCCTTGATGCGGGGCAGGAACTTGCCACGGATGGTGGCCGCCGACTTGGCGTAGGGCGCCTCGCCCAGCCCGATCAGCCCATCATCGGTCTCGACCTCGAGGATGGTGCGGGTGAAGCCATCCGACCAGCCCTGCGAGAAGCCGTAGGGGAACAGGGTGGGCACGGTGACGACGGTGGTGCGGATATCGGCGATCTTCATGACGGACCCGGGGTGGCTGCGCGCCGCAGCTTACCCCACCCCCCGCCCCGGCGGAATGCGCGTCCAAGGCGACGTCATTTTTTTGGACGGAAAGCTCTCCAGTATGCCAACGCCGCGCAGAGCTGATCCGACAGATGCCGACCTGTGTCGTTTATCTGAAGACCGCGTGGTCGGACGAGTTCTACGCCTCCGCCGGGTTCCCGCTGTGCCGCTGGGACCTGTAGCGCACCGGTCGCCGTGTTTGTGAGCGAGTTCGTCGAACTCAGACTTGTCGCATCGAATCGACCACCTTGCGTGCCTGCGCCGGTGCGGCCAAAATGGTGCTTGAGAGCATTGGCTGTCTTGCGGAGATCGGCCACCGCTTAGCGGCGTTGCGAATGCCCCGCAACGAAGTCGCTCTCGCTGTTCTCACTAACCCGCGGATCGTTCTTCGACTTGCAGTAGAGAAACACCCGATCAGAAACGTGGTGGACCATGATCGCGGCAACCATGCCGCGCCATTCGCACTCATCGTCGGACCAGGCGTCCCTGCCCCTATAGTCCAAAAGCGTACAATTCCGATTAATAGTCTTCTTGACGCGCCTGCTGAACACGCCGCTTTCGGCCCGCTCCACTGCGATCAACACGGGAGCCACTGTGAGCGTTCCTGACTATCAGGTGCTGATGCTCCCCGTTCTCGAACTGGCGTCAAAGGGCGAGACGTCCGTTCCTTTGGCGGCGGTCGAGATCGCGGCGCGGCTCGGTCTCTCTCCAGCGGACTGTGAGCATATGCTGCCAAGCGGCAGACAACGCGTCCTACACAACCGCATCCACTGGGCGAAGCTCTACTTGACGAAAGCAGGTCTCCTGGAGATCCCGCGTCGCGGACGCTTTGTCATCACGGCAGCCGGGAGGGAAGTCATCGCCAATTCGCCGGCCAAAGTGGACACGAAGTACCTCCTCACTTTCCCGGCGTTTCGCGAGTTCTATCGCGGTGGGTCCGACGCCGATGCCACGACGCCGACTCCGGTCGGAGTCCCGGCGGCGACACCCGAGGAAGTCGTTGAAGAGGCATATGGTGCCGCGCACGCGGCGCTGCGCTCAGAGCCCGTTTGAGAATGGGGATTCCCTCGAAGCAGCGTTCGTGATTCACCCTATGCATGTGGACACGAACGACGCGAGGCCGCATGGCCGCGATCGAGCGGAAGACCAAGCGTTATCC
>VGEJ01000110.1 GCA_016869335.1 Alphaproteobacteria bacterium
CGCAGCCAGCGCCGCACCGGTGGCCGCGACCTCGAGCAGCGGTCCGTCCGGGCCCGTGCCCAGCGTGGCAGCGGCGATCGCCAGGTCGGGCAGCGGGCCCGGCGTCGGGACCCGCGCCGCGTAGCGCGCGATCAGGGCGGCGAACGGGCTCGCCGCCGCGGGACCGGCCGGCACTCTCAGATCGAAGCGCGCGCTCACCGGCACACACACCTCGGCGCACACTGCGTAGTCGAGCGCGAGCGCGACATCGAGCGGGGCGCCGGCGACGGCGAGCCGGACACGTATCGGCAACACCACCTCATCGACATAGCCGATGGTCTCGGCGCCGAACGCGGAGAAGCGCCTGGGCGCCGGGAAGCCGACGCTGACGCTCGCCAGGTTGCCCGAGCCCGCCCAGTCGAAGCGCGGTGGCAGGCCGCCCATTCCCGGGGTGCGCCAATAGGTGTGCCAGCCGCGCTCGAGACGAATGTGGAGGCCGAGGTCGACCGCGGATCCCTGGCCGACCCCGGTCGTCGCGGCGATCAGCCGGGCCTGCGCGAACTCGACGCTCTGCCATCCCGTGGTTGCGGCGGGCGCCGCAACGGCCAAAACCGCCAGGGCCATGGCCACCAGGGCCAACGCGAGGCCGGCCGGCAATCGCCGCGCAAGCGCCTTGTCCACCATCGCCCCGATCATTAAGTCTCTCTTGCACGCACGCGCATCATAATGTTGTGATGCGAGTTGTGGACGCGAGAGCGTCGGGCGCGTCGCCGAACGAGGTGATCAGAGCGCCATGAAACGCGATGGCGGATACCTCGAAGGACAGTTGCTCATCGCCATGCCGGGGATGAGCGACCCGCGTTTCGCGCGGGCCGTCCTCTATATGTGCGCGCACTCGTCGACGGGGGCGGTAGGGCTCATCGTCAACCGGCTCGCCGACCATGTGACCTTTCCCGACCTCCTCCGCCAATTGGGCATCGAGCCGATGCCGCAGGGACATGAGATCCGGGTCCACTTCGGCGGCCCCGTCGAGGTGTCGCGCGGCTTGATCCTGCATTCGGCCGACTACCGTCAGGACAGCTCGATCCTGGTGGGCGAGAACCTCGCGCTGACCGCTTCGGTCGATATGCTGCGCGTGATCGCCGCAGGCGACGGCCCGCGCCACAGCCTCCTCGCCTTGGGCTACGCCGGCTGGGCGGCAGGGCAGCTCGAAAGCGAGATCCAGGCCAATGCGTGGCTGCACGCGACGGCCGATGACGCAATGGTGTTCGACGACGACCTGACCAGCAAGTGGGAGCGGGCGATGGCCAAGATCGGCCTGGACGTCGCCAAGCTCGCGGGCGAAGCAGGCCACGCCTGACGCGCCCGCCCCTTAGCCCGGGCGTGGATCGCTCTCGAGCAACGCGAACAACAGGTGGTCGCGCCAGGCGCCGTTGATCTGGAAGTAGCCGCGAGCATAGCCCTCGCGCTGGAATCCACACTTCATGAGCAA
The DNA here is from genome assembly GCA_016869335.1 of Alphaproteobacteria bacterium. Classification (GTDB taxonomy): domain Bacteria; phylum Pseudomonadota; class Alphaproteobacteria; order VGEJ01; family VGEJ01; genus VGEJ01. The sequence goes on from VGEJ01000110.1 coordinate 1,472, forward strand.
CCTCTCGCTCGCCGCGTTACCCTGCACGCAGGCTGCCTCGATCCGGTGCAGCACGAGGACATCGAACACGAAGCCGCAAATGGCGCCGACGGCCTCGGTCATGTAGCCCTGGCGCGCGTGCGGCTTGCCGATCCAATAACCGACCGAACAGGACCGCGCGGCGCCGAGCCGGACGCTCGACAGCGTGATGCCGCCGAGCAGCCGGTTGTCGCCGTTGCGCAGCACGAAGAAGGCGTAGCCGACCTCCTCGCGCGCCTCGCGGCAGTAGCGGCGCAACCGGCGCCGGAAAGCTGCCCGGGTCAGCGCGTCGGCGGGCCACGTCGGCTCCCACGGCGTCAGGAACTCGCGCGACTCCCCGCGGAGTCGGGCCCACGCCGCCCAGTCGGCGAGCACTGGCGCGCGCAGGTGCACGCGCTCGCCACCGAGGACGCGATGCGACCACGGCGGGATGAACGGTTGCAGGAAGGAGGCCACGGGGCCCCTACTGGAGGCGGGCGCGAACCCGCTCGTAGGGCTCGAGCGCCTGGATCGGGCCGAGGGCGGCAACGACCGGCGGCGTCGCCAGGAGGCGCTCGGTGACGCGCCGTATCGCTGCTTCGTCGACGGCCGCGATTCGCGCGAGGAGCTCCTCCGTCGGAATGATCCGCCCGAAGATCAGAAGCTGCCGACTGATCTGCTCGCAGCGCGCCATCGAGCTCTCGAGGGACATCAGGAGGCCCGCCTTGAGCTGGGCCCGCGCTCGGTCGATCTCCGACCGTGGCAGCTCGCCCCGGAGCTGCACGATCTCGGCGCAGACGACCGGAACGAGCTCGGCCACCTGATCTGCGCCCGTCCCGGCGTACACGCCGTAGGTGCCGCCATCAAGGTAGTTGTTGGTGAAGGTGTGGATCGCGTAGGCGAGTCCGCGCCGCTCGCGCACCTCTTGGAACAGGCGCGAAGACATGCCGCCGCCGAGCAGCGTCGCGTGCACCTGTGCAGCATAGAAGTCGGGGTCGTCGTAGGCGAAACCCGAGAAGCCGACGAGGAAGTGCACCTGGTCGAGCTCGCGCATCTCGCGGTACTCGCCGCCGAGGTAGCGCGCCGGATCGGCCGGGCGCGCGGCGCGCGTGGGCAGCGTGCGAAAGGCGTTGCCGACGCGGGCCACGAGCGCGTCGTGATCGACCGCGCCGGCCGCGGCAACGACCATGCGCCCGGCACCATAGTGCTCGGCCATATAGCTCATGAGCGTGCGGCGATCGAAACCGGCGACGCCCTGCGGTGTGCCGAGGATCGAGCGGCCGAGCGGCTGGCCGGGGTAGGCCGCCTCCTGGAAGCGATCGAAGATCACGTCATCAGGCGTGTCATGGACCTGCCCGATCTCCTGGATCACTACGGCGCGCTCCCGCGCGAGTTCGGCCTCGTCGAACACCGAGTTCTGCAGGGTGTCGGCCAGGAGATCGAGGCCGAGCGCCAGATCGTCCTCGAGCACGCGCACGAAGTATGCGGTGTGCTCGGCCGATGTATAGGCGTTGATGTGACCGCCGACCGCCTCTATCTCCTCGGCGATGGCCTGAGCCGTGCGCCGCTCGGTGCCCTTGAATGCCATGTGCTCGAGCATGTGGGAGACGCCGTTGATCTCGGCCGCTTCGTAGCGCGCGCCGACGTCGACCCAAACCCCAAGGGTGGTCGTCCGGACCTCGGGCATGGCGGCGCTGACCACCCGCAGGCCGCTCGGCAGCGTCGCAACGCGTGTCGTCATGGCCCGTGGTTTCTCGTCCTCCCCATGCTCAACTCTTGCCATGCGGGCCGGGCCGGAACAAGGCCCCGTGCGAGGGCCGCCCAGCAGTTCTTGCCGCCCGTTTAAGCATTCGTTCATCACGGCTGCCTAAGTTCGGCGACACCGCATCGCGTGGGCAGGAGGGTCGGCGCGGTGCCCGAGCAGGTGTGAACGCGGTGAACGGGCTAACCGACATGCTGCGCAATCTCAGCGCAGGCAGGCTGCTCGCCATGGGCACGCTCGCGGTCGCGCTGATCGGGTTCTTCATCTATGTCTCGGCGCGCGTGGGCGAGCCTCAGATGGCGCTGTTGTTCGGCGGCCTCGACGTCGAGGACGCGAGCAAGATCGTCGCCGAACCTCGACACGATGAACATCCCCTACGAGCTTGCCGGCAACGGCACGCAGGTCATGGTGCCGCAGGAAAACGTGCTGCGGCTGCGCATGAGCATGGCCGAGGAGGGGCTTCCGGCCGGGGGCTCCATCGGCTACGAGATCTTCGACCGCACCGAGGCATTCGGCCCCACGACATTCGTCCAGAACATCAACCGTGTGCGCGCGCTCGAAGGCGAGCTCTCGCGCACCATCCGCACGCTGAAGCAGGTGCGCGAAGCGCGGGTTCACCTGGTCTTGCCGCAGCGCGAGGTGTTCACGCGCGAGACCAGCGAGGCGACCGCCTCGGTCGTGCTCCCGATCCGCGGAGCGGGCGGGCTCGACGACCAACAGATCGCGGCGATCCAGCATCTCCTCGCCGCTGCCGTGCCCGACCTTCATCCGAGCCGAGTATCGGTGATCGACGATCAGGGCAACCTCTTGGCGAGCGGCACCGGCGAGGACGACACGGCCGGCGGCTCATCGCAGGCGCTCACCGATTACCGTGCTCGCTATGAAGCTGGCCTGAAGCTCGCCATCGAGCGGTTGCTCGAGAGCACGATCGGCTTGGGCAGGGTGCGGGCCGAGGTCACGGCGGATCTCGACCTCGAGCAGGTGGTGACCAACGCCGAGGAGTTCGATCCAGATGGCCAGGTGGCACGCTCGACTCAAACGGTCGCCGAGACCGAACAGAACTCGGACACCGAGGGCGAGCAGCCGGTCACGGTCGCCGAGAACCTGCCCGAGGCTGACGTCGCGCAGCCGGCCGGCGCGCGCAGCTCGAGCGCGATCGATCGTTCAGAGGAGACCGTCAATTACGAGATCTCCAAGACTGTCCGCTCATTGACCCGCGCGCCGGGTGCGTTCAAACGGCTGTCGGTCGCGGTGCTGGTCGATGGCACCTACACCACGGCCGAGGACGGGACGAAAGCCTACACGCCGCGCAGCGCCGAGGACCTCGAGCGCTACGCCACGCTGGTGCGCACCGCGATCGGGTTCGACGAGGGCCGGGGCGATCAGGTGGGGGTCGCCAACATCCAGTTCGCCCAAATCGAGCTGCCGCCGAAGGTGCCGGAGGCGGAGGCGCTGCTCGGGCTGGAGAAGGCCGATTACCTCGCGCTCGCCGAAATCATCGGCTTCGTCGTGGTCGGTGCTCTCATCGTCCTTCTGGTGCTGCGGCCGCTGGTCGGCCGGGTCTTGCCCGGTGGCCACCCGGCCTAGCAGCGCGGCCGCCGCGGCCGGGGCGAGCTTGGCTGCCGTGGCACGTGCGGTCACTGCGACGCCGCCATCGCCGAGCGCGACGCTCAGCGTGCTGCCGCGCGGCACCGCCTCGGCGCCGATCTAGATGAGGTTGAGCACCAGCTTGGCCGCGACGCTCGGCAGGAGTTGCCCTGCGGCCTCGGTCGCTGGCCAGTCGAGCGCCACCTTCCCGGCGGCGAGCAGGCCGACGGCAACCCGGCGCGCCTCCTTGATCTCGATGTCGGCGCCGCCGCCCGGGGCCCCGAAGGCGAGCCGATAGAATTGGATCCGACGCGACAGCTCCTCGGCGCTGAACGCGATCAGCCCGAGCGCCTGTTCGCGTGTGTCGGCGCCGGCATCCTCGTGCACGAGCTCGACGCCGTTGGCGATCGCTGCGACCGCCCCGATGAGGTCGTGGCAGAGCCGCGAGCAGAGCAGCGCCGCGATGCGCATTGCGTAGTCCATCATGTCCTCCTGCACCGCGGCCGCGCCCCTGGCGGTCCGGTCGTCGCGGTCCTACCTTGGGGGATGCAAACCGCGTGCCTGTGGGGGACCGCATCCTGGATGGGAAAAGGGGGACCGCCATGAACCGTGACGGTCCGTTCGCGCCCGGCGATCTCGTTCGTCACCCCGACGAGCCCGCGTGGGGCGTTGGCCAGGTTCAGTCGGTGGCCGGCCATCGCGTCACGGTCAACTTCGAGCATGGTGGCAAGCGGACGATCAACGCCGCTGTCATCGCGCTGGAGGCTGTCGTGGAGCCGCGGCACCGCTGAGTCCCCTAGGGATCGCCGCGGGGCCGACCAGATGGGGTGACGCCCGCGCGCGGCGCGATAAGGGTGGCCCGTCCGGTGCCCGTGAATCCACGTGCGCGGTAGAAGCCGCTCAGGCCGTGGCGGGTTTCCCCTTCCTCGGTGACCACGACCTGGTCCGCGGAGCAACCGCGCTGCCAGCACCACTCCATCCCGGCGTCGATGAGCCGGCTGGCGACACCGCGCCGGCGCCAGGGCGGGAGCACGTAGAGGTCGCCGATCTCGCCAAGGCGCCCCCACTCGACGTACAGCATCGTCGTCACCGTGATAGCGCCGATGGGCGCGCCGTCGGCGCGCGCCAGTGCCGCCCAGCACGACCCGTCCGCCATCATCTCCGCCAAGTTCCGGGCCATGACGGCGGCGGGCGTGGCGAAGCCCTTCTCGCGGAAAAACTGCACGAGCAACGCGGTCAGAGCCGCCTGGTCAGCGCCGCCCGCCGCGGCGACCGCGATCTCGCTCATGGTTGCCGGCCCGCCCCGGTCGGGGTGAGGGCACCGATGGCCGGTGACTCGCGCAGCAAGGCTTCGGCAGCGGCCAAGTCCTCCGGCCGGTTGATGTTGAAGAAGGGGTCGTGGAATTCGGCGTCATACGCCACCTCGGCGTAGCGATGACGCGCCATCCAACGGCCCGTCCCGTAGACGCCCTCGACCGTGACCGCCCGGCGCAGCGAGTCCACGAAGCGCACCGGCCACAACGCGAACACGGGGTGCGTCCGACCGCGCGACACGGCACAGGCGAGGTCAACACCGCCTCGCTCCGCCGCCGCGCGCAGGCGGGAGACCAGGTCCGTCGGAAAGAACGGCGCATCGGTCGCAAAGCTCGCGACCCAATGACACCCGGGGCGATGCACGCGCGTCCACTCCATCGCCGCCAGTATCCCGGCGAGCGGCCCGGCATGACCAGCCACGGCGTCGGGCACGGTCGGCACGCCGAAGGACGAGAAGGCCGTGACCGTGCCGCTCGCCGTGATGATGATGGTGCCTACCTGTGGTTGTGCGCGCTCGATGGCTCGCTGCAAGAGCGACCGCCCGGCGAGCGGCCGCAAGCACTTGTCGGGGCCGCCCATGCGCAGCGACCGGCCGCCGGCCAGCAGGACGCCGAGCACGTCCTCGGCAGCGGCGGCGCCCGCGGTCCAGTCGTCGCTTGGTTGCACCATGCGCCACTATGCGATGCACCGGAGGCGCCGCCAAGGGTGACCGCACCTGGACGCGGTCCGTGAAAACGACTATGTCCTATACTGGTAACGGTCCTCAGTGGCCTCCTGGAGCCGCAGGCAGCGCATGATCGACCCATTCGGACGCACGATTACTTACCTTCGCGTCTCGGTAACGGATCGCTGCGACTTCCGCTGCGTCTACTGCATGTCGGAGCACATGACGTTCCTGCCGAAGGCAGATCTCCTCACGCTCGAGGAGCTCCTGCGGCTGTGCACGGCGTTCATCGGTAAGGGCGTGCGCAAGCTGCGGTTGACGGGTGGCGAGCCGCTGGTGCGGCGCAACGTCATGTGGCTCTTTCGCGAATTGGGCGCGCGTATCGGATCGGGCCTCGATGAGCTGACGCTCACCACCAACGGCAGCCAGCTCGAACGCTATGCCGCAGACCTGCGCGCCGCGGGGGTGCGGCGCATCAACGTCTCGGTCGACACCCTCGATCCGGCGCGCTTCGAGGCGATCACGCGCTGGGGCCGGCTGGACAGAGTGGTGGCCGGACTCGCCGCCGCCAAAGCTGCGGGGCTGGCGATCAAGATCAACACCGTGGCGCTCAAGGGCGTCAACGAGCACGAGTTCGACGACCTCATCCGCTGGTGCGGCGAGCAGGGCTTCGATCTGACGCTGATCGAGACCATGCCGATGGGCGACATCGATGGCGACCGCACCGAGCAGTACCTGCCCCTGTCGCTCGTGCGGGCACGACTGGCCCAGCGCTGGACGCTCGATGAGAGCGACTACCGCACCGGCGGGCCGGCGCGCTATGTCGTCGTGCGCGAGACCGGACGGCGGCTCGGCTTCATCACGCCGCTCACCCACAACTTCTGCGAGTCGTGCAACCGCGTGCGGCTGACCTGCACGGGCACGCTCTACATGTGCCTCGGGCAGAACGACGCGGCCGACCTGTGCGCGCCGCTCCGCGCGAGCGAAGGCAACGCGCTGCTCGAAGCGGCGATCGATGAGGCGATCGGCCGCAAGCCCAAGGGCC
>VGEJ01000111.1 GCA_016869335.1 Alphaproteobacteria bacterium
GGGGCGTGGCGCAGGACTACGCCGAGGCGGAGCGCTGGTATCGCCTCGCCGCCGACCAGGGCAATGCCCGCGCCCAGAACAACCTCGGCTTCATGTACAACAACGGCCGGGGCGTGGCGCAGGACTACGCCGAGGCGGAGCGCTGGTATCGCCTCGCCGCCGACCAGGGCGAAGCCCGCGCCCAGAACAACCTCGGCACCATGTACGAGCTCGGCCGGGGCGTGCCGCAGGATTACGCCGAGGCGATGCGCTGGTTCCGCCTCGCCGCCGACCAGGGCGACGCCCTCGCCCAGAACAACCTCGGCTTCATGTACGACAACGGCAAGGGCGTGACGCAGGACTATGCCGAGGCGGAGCGCTGGTATCGCCTCGCCGCCGACCAGGGCGAAGCCCGCGCCCAGAACAACCTCGGCTTAATGTACGAACAGGGCCACGGCGTGGCGCAGGACTACGCCGAGGCGGTGCGCTGGTATCGCCTCGGCGCCGAACAGGGCAATGCCCGCGCCCAGAACAACCTCGGCGCCATGTACGCCGACGGCCAGGGCGTGCCGCAGGACTATGTGCAAGCGCACAAGTGGTGCAACTTGGCCGCATCGCGCTTCCTGGCATCCGAGAGCGCGCTCCGCGATCTGGCCGTCAAGAACCGCGACATCGTCGCGGCCAAGATGACGCGGGCGCAGATCGCCGAGGCGCAACGGCTCGCGCGCGAATGGCGGCCCCGGTGATCGTTCTGGCCGCGCGGTAGGAGTGGCCAGCGGTGCCCGTCGAGCTTAGCGGTTGCACGGTTGAGCGGTTGCGCGAGGGGTAAACACACACCCCCTCGGCATGGTATCGGCGGCCCTTGCGGGTGCACTCAAGGAAGGGCCGTGATGTCCACCGAGGCTGCGCCGGTGATGTCCACCGAGGCTGCGGTGGTAGCCCGGTGGTAGCCCGGACCGCTCACAGACAATTCCATCTTGGGAGCGGCCATCTAACCCGTTGATAGGGTGGGGAAAAGTGGCGCGCCCGGCAGGATTCGAACCCACGACCCCCAGATTCGTAGTCTGGTGCTCTATCCAGCTGAGCTACGGGCGCATCGCCACCGCCGGCCGGCCGAGGGCCAACCGCGCGGAAGGCTCGGACACTAGTCAAAGAGCGCCGTGGCGGCAAGTACGGCGCGGCCCTGACCCGCCGGCCGCAGGAATCTGAGCACCCCTTGTACGCGCCCGGCGCAGACCCACATCCAACCCACACGCTCAAGAAACCGCAGGTCGGGAGGATGAAGATGGTCAGCACGCGCGCGCTGTTGTCCAGCGTATCCATGGTCGTGCCCGCCGCGGACCCGCTAAGCCCCGAGCCGCCTTTGCCGGGGCCGTGGCTCGAGCGCACCTTCGCCCCCGGCGCGGCACTCCTCGCGCAAGGTGATGTGCCGACGGCAGTTTACGAGATCCGTAGCGGGTGGGTGCTGCTGTCGAGCTTCCTGCCCGATGGCCGCCGCCAGGTGGTCGATTTCTGCCTTCCGGGGTCCATCATCGGTCTACAGCACCCGCCGCGTGGGACTTCGGAGCAGTCGGCGCAGACGCTGACGCGCGTTGCCGCGGCGGCGCTGCCGGTATCGATCCTCGGCTCGGCGCTGCTCACCAATCCGCTCCTCGCGATCGGCCTTGCCCAGCGCGTCGCGGCGGGGCAGGAGCGGGCGCGCGCGCTGTTGGTGAGCCTCGGCCGCCGCACCGCGCGCGAGCGCGTCGCCCACCTCTTGCTCGATCTGTTCGTGCGCGTGCGCCTGCGCGTGCCCGCGTGTGCCGGCGAGGAGATTCCTCTGCCGCTCACCCAGGAACACCTCGCCGATGCGGTCGGCCTAAGTCCCAAGCACGTCAACCGCATGCTGCGCTTGTTGCGCGAGCACGGCGTCGTGGCGCTGCATGGGCGGACGCTCCGTGTGCTCGACCACGATCGCCTCCTCGATGAGGCCGGCGTCGCCGAGTATCCGGTCCGACTGGCCCGCGCCGGGTGAGCGAGCGGGATGGCGCTGCCCGCTGGGCCGCGTACTACGCCGACAACGCGGCGCGGCCGCCTCGCCCAACCCTGCTCGCTGCGCTCGAGCGCTTTGAGGCCGAGCGAGCGGGAGCCGAGCCGCTGGCGGTCGATCTCGGCTGTGGCGGTGGCCGCGATACCATCGAGCTCTTGCGTCGCGGCTGGCGGGTCGTTGCGATCGATGCCGAAGCCGAGGCCATATCAGCACTCCGCGCGCGCCCCGACCTGCCGCCCGAGGCGCTGGCAAGGGGGCGGCTGGTGACCCAGGTGGCGCCGTTCTGGGCGGCCGAGTGGCCGCCAGCGCTGCTGGCCAACGCGAGTTTCTCGCTGCCGCAGTGCCCGCCGGCTCAGTTCCCCGCGGTGTGGCAGCGCATCTGGCAGCGGCTCCTGCCGGGCGGCCGCTTCGCCGGGCAACTCTACGGTCCGCGCGACACCTGGGCCGCGGCGCCGAGGCCCGGCCGCGAGCCCATCGCGCACTTCACCCGCGCCGCGCTCGATGCGCTCCTCGCCGGCACCGTGGTCGAGATGCTGCACGAGGAGGAAGAGGACTCGGTCACGCCGCGCGGCGAGGCGAAGCACTGGCACATCTTCCACATCGTCGCCCGCAAGCCCACGCCCGCCTCCGGCTTAGGCTAAGCTGCGGCCAGTTCGCGCGCGCCACGACCATGCCGAAGGCCGATCACACCGACCTCGATGAAGCCGCGATCGAGTTCCGCTACGTCCGGGCATCGGGTCCCGGCGGGCAGAACGTCAACAAGGTCGCCACGGCGGTGCAGCTGCGCTGCGATACCGCGCGACTTGGCCTTGATGATGCAACCCTTGCGCGCCTGCGGCGTCTGTCCGGCCGGCGCATGACGGCGGAGGGGATGCTCGTCATCGCTGCGCGGCGTTTCCGCACCCAGGAGAGCAACCGTGCGGATGCTCTCGATCGCCTCGGCGAACTCCTGCGCCGCGCCGCCCTGGCCCCCCGGACCCGGAGGGCCACCCGCCCCTCCGCCGGCGCGCGCGAGGCCCGGCTCAAGACCAAACTCCACCGCGCCGCCCGCAAACGGACGCGCTCCCCCGCCCGCGAGGACGTTGACTAACGGAAGCGGTCGGTCGCGGTGACGAGCTCATGCACGATGCCGGGCTCGCTTGCCGCATGGCCGGCGTCGGGCACGATGCGCAGCGCGGCCTCGGGCCAGGCACGGTGGAGGTCCCATGCCGTCATCATCGGCGTGCAGATATCGTAGCGGCCCTGCACGATGACGCCCGGGATGTGCCGGATGCGCGACACGTTGTCGAGTAGCTGGGTGTCGCTCTCGAAGAAACCGCGGTTGATGAAGTAGTGGCACTCGATGCGGGCGAAGGCGATGGCGAAGCTGTCGCCGGCGAAGCGCTCGACCCGGTCGGCATCGGGCCACAAGGACAGCGTCGCACCCTCCCAGACGCTCCACGCCCGCGCCGCATCGAGTTGCACGCGCGGATCGGAGCCGGTGAGGCGGCGGTAGTAGGCGGCAATCATGTCACCGCGCTCGGCCAACGGGATCGGCGCCACATAGCGCTCCCACTTGTCGGGGAAGATGGCGCCGGCGCCTTCCTGATAGAACCAGCGCAGCTCTTTCTGGCGCAGCGTGAAGACCCCCCGCAGCACCAGCGCCGTCACCCGCTCCGGGTGGGTCTCGGCGTAGGCCAGCGCCAGCGCGCTGCCCCAGGAGCCGCCGAACGCCAGCCAGTGCGCGATCCCGAGGTGATCGCGCAGCGCCTCGATGTCGGCGACCAGGTGCCAGGTCGTGTTGTCGGCGAGCGCGGCATGCGGCGTCGATTGGCCGCAGCCGCGCTGATCGAACAGGACCGCCCGCCAGACTGCCGGATCGAAGTAGCGGCGATACTCGGGCTGCAGACCGCCGCCGGGCCCGCCGTGCAGGAATACCGCGGGCTTGCCGGCGGGGTTGCCGCACTCCTCGAAGTAGATGTCGTGGCCACCCGATACCGGCAGGCGCCCGGTACGATAGGGCTCGATCTCGGGATAGAGGGTCCTGCGGGCACCAGCCTGCGACATCGAGCACTCGGGATCAACGGCCGCGGTCGCGCGGTTGCGCCCATTCTAATCGCTGGCGCCGGCCGCACCAGCCCGCGTCCCTCACAGCACGATCGCGAGCGCCTGCCGGACGAGAGCAAGGGACATGGCGAGCGCCTCGCGCCGTGCCTGCGCCTCGGCAAGGGCGTCGCGGGCCCGCGCCGCCGCCTGCGCGAGCGCCGCGGCGTCGAGCGAGATCGCCTGCTCCTGGAAGACGACCAGCTCCGCCGTCTCGGCCCGGATGATGGCGAGGTTGCGCGCGACGCTTGCCTGCTCGGCCGCGAACGATGCTTCGGCCGCGAGGCGCCGTGCCAGGATCGTCGCCACCGCGTCGGCGCGACCCGCTTCCTCGGCGATGGCCTGGACGGCGCGCTCATCGAGCCGGGAGCGCTCGGCCGCGATGGTGGCCTCGGCGCTCGCCGCGGCGTGCTCGGCCAAGACGACCAATGCCTCGGACTGGACCCGCAGGGCCGCGAGCGACTGCCCAAGCGCCTTGACCTGAAGTGTCGAGAGTTCTTTGACCTCTTGCGGCGTGCCGCAGCCGGCCGCGAGGAGCAGGCCCGACACGGCAGCAGCCGTCACGGCTGTCCGAAGTCTCGTCATGGCGTTCCTCTGCACCCTCGGCGCAGTGGAATGGCCTGCGCGAGCCGCCGCAAGCACGCAGTTCTTCGAGGTTGCGCCGCCGCGCACACGGGGCTGCGGGTCGTTGCCGCACCCGCCCTTCTAGGCTAGCGTCGTGCCGACGGCGGGAGGCGGGGCGATGCGGGTCCTGGTCACAGGTGCGAACGGCCACGTCGGTTTCGTTCTCACGCAGCATCTCCTCGAGCACGGCTATCAGGTGCGCGCCTCGGTGCGCGATGCACGCGATCCCGGGCGCACCGGGCGCCTCGCGGCGCTCGGCGTCGAAATCGTCGAGGCGGATCTCCTTCGGCCCGACGCCATCGCGCGTGCCGTGGACGGGATGGAAGCGGTGTTCCAGGTCGCCGCGACCTATGAGCTGGTGCCCAAGCACGGGGCCGAATCCATCATCCGCGACAGCGTCGAGGGCGGGCTCAACGTGCTCCGCGCGGCCAAGGCGACTGGCGTGCGACGCGTGGTCTTCACCTCGTCGTGTGTCGCCATAGGGACTACGCCCTTGGGCGCCCCGGCGCGCGATGAGAAATCCTGGAACGACCAGCTCGGCATACCCTACTACCGGGCCAAGACTGTGGCCGAGCAGCAGGCCTGGGCGTTCGCCAAGGAAAGCGGTCTCGACCTCGTTACCGTGCTTCCCGGTGGCGTCGGCGGTCCGGGCTTCGTACGCAACACGCCCACCATCGACCTCATCGAGAATGTCCAGCGCGGGATGTTCCGGTTCGGCGTCGCACCGGGCAACTTCATCTACGTGGACGGCCGTGACGTCGCCGAGGCCCATCGCCTCGCGCTCGAGACGCCGAGCGCATCGGGGCGATACATCGTGGCCAACGACGTCTCCCCGAGCTTCCGGGACCTGGTAGAGACGATGCGCAGCGTGGACCCGCGCACGCCCAAGGCCGGCCCGCTGCTACCACAGTGGGTGTTAGGGTTCATGCCGTTCATCGACGCGCTCAACCACACCCTCATGGGCACGGCCAGACTGGTGACGCCCGAGCTCGTCGCCACCGTCAAGGGGCGCGTGTGGAATCTCGACAACGGGCGGGCGAAGGCCGAACTCGGCTGGAGCCCCCGCTATGCGCTCGCCGCGAGTCTGCGGGACACGGCCGCCGCCATCGCCGACGCCCGGCGCGCCGCAGCCTGAAGGCGGCCCCCGCCTGGGGCGGCACCGCCTGGAGCGGCCGCGCCCGAGGTGGCGCGAGATCGAGGCGGGACTAGCCGCCCATGATCCCGACCTTGTCGGGGAGGATCTTGACGATCACCCGCTTCTCGCCGGGCTGCCGATAGGGGTACTTGTCGACACCGAGGTACTTCTTGGCGAGCCCGTCGATGTGCTCATCGGCGCCCTTCTCCGTCATCTCGACCACCCGCCCGCGGATCATCGCTTGGCGGTAGGGCATCTCCTGGTCATACACCGCTAGGGCAACGCGCGGGTCGCGCCCAATGTTCCGCGGCTTGATGCGGCCTTCGGCGGTGTTGAAGATGATGTGTGTACCGTCGGTATCGACCCAGACCACACTGGCCTGCGGCGAGCCGTCCGGCATGAGGGTGGCGACGGTCGCGAAGTTCTTGCCCTTGGCAAGCTGCTTGGCGAGTTCGGGGAGGTCCATGGGATGTCCTTTCGCTGCCCGGAGCCCTTCCATACCAGCGCGGCGCCACGCTCTGCAATGGACGAGCGCCGGCTCCGCTAGATTGGCCGGCGCGCGCTCAGCGCTGCGGCGAGCGTGCCGTCGTCGAGGTAGTCGAGCTCGCCCCCCACGGGCACGCCGTGGGCGAGCCGCGAGAGCCGCACCCCGGTCGCGGTCAGGGCGTCGCTGAGGTAGTGCGCCGTGGTCTGGCCTTCCACGGTCGCGTTGGTGGCGAGGATGACCTCGCCGTCGCTGAGCGCCCGAGCCCGGGCGATGAGCGTTGCGATGGCGAGGTCCTCCGGACCGATGCCATCGATCGCCGACAGCATCCCGCCGAGCACGTGGTAGCGGCCGCGGTAGCCGCCCGCGCGCTCGAGCGCCCACAGGTCGGCGACCTCCTCGACGACGCAAATCGTGGCCGGGTCGCGCTCCGGGTCGGCACAGATCGCGCACGGATCGATGGTGTCGAGGTTGCCACAGGTCGAGCAGGGGCGGATCCGCGCGGCGGCACGCACCAGTGCGTCGGCCAGCGGCAGCATGACGGCCTCTCTGCGTTTGATCAGATAGAGCGCCGCCCGACGCGCTGAGCGCGGGCCAAGGCCGGGCAATTTGCGCAGTAGCTGGATGAGCTGTTCGAGCTCGGGGCTCGTCACGATCGCTCCGAGCGCCGTCTCAGAACAGCTTCAGACCGGCGGGCAGCGTGATGCCTCCGGCGACTCTCTGCATGGCTTCCGTGCTGTAGGCGTCGACCTTCGCCTTGGTGTCGTTGTACGCGGCGATGACCAGGTCCTCGATCATGCCGACGTCCTTCTCCTCGAACAGTCCGGGCGCGATCTTGAGGCGCCGCATGTCGCCTTTGCCGCTCAACGTGACCTCGACCAGGCCGCCCCCAGAGCGCCCGGTGATCTCGAGGTTCTGCAGCTCGACCTGCATCTCGGCCACACGCTCTTGCATTTGCTGTGCCTGCTTGAACATCTGGACGAGGTTCTTCATGCGTGCTCCGTATCGCTCTGGGATTCTGCTTCGGGCGCGGCCGGCGAGCGCTCGCGGACCTCGCGGATCTCCGCTCCGGGGAAGGTCTCAAGGACGCTGCGCACCAGCGGGTCCTCGGCGGCGGCGGACCGCCGCGCGCGCTCAGCGGTCGCGTTCTGTTCGGCAAGCGTCGGCTTGCCCTCGGCCTCGCTCAGCTCGATCGTCCACGGCCGAGCCGTCCACTCCGCCAGGCGTTCGCCGAGTGCTCGCGCCAACTCGTGCGGCGCGCTCGGGCCGGCGCGTAGGACGATGTGGCCCGGCGTGACGCTCACGCCGTGCACGTCACTCATCAGCGCCGCATAGAGCCGAAACTCGCGTCGCGCTTGGGCGAGCGCCGCGACCTCGGCCAGAGTGCGCGGCAGCGGGGAGACGGGTGTCGCTGCGGTGCCCGGCGCTGCCGCGGGCGGCGTCTGGGGCGGACGGGGTTCGGGGCGGGGGGGCGCCGAAGGCGGCGGCGAGGCGCT
>VGEJ01000112.1 GCA_016869335.1 Alphaproteobacteria bacterium
CGAGGAAGTGGCGGAGCACGTTCTCGGTCAGGAGCGAGACGTTGTTGGCGTAGCCGTTGTGCGACAGGCTGCCGCACCAGCACTGCGAGCTGAACGAGAACACGGCGCCGCCGCCCGCAGTAGTAAAGAACACGATGTCGGCGTGGATCGCGGGGTTCTCGGGTGCCGCCACGTTCGGAGGCATCGCGCCCGTTTCTTCGAGCGCCAGGAGGTAGCTCTCGGTGTGGTTCTCCGAGCGCGCCAAGGTCAGGGCGTTCGGCGGCGTCCCCAGCGCCGGGTTTGCCTTGTCGAACTCGAGCCCGGCCGCGCCGCCCCCGATTAGCCCGAAGGAGCCGATCGGTTCATCGGGGCCGATGCCGGCGAAGGCAAAGCCCACGCGCGGGTCGTGGCTCTCAGGAAGGCGCCGAAAGTATGAGGCGATGTCGAACCCCATCGTGACGAAGCCGACACCGGCGAGCCGCTGCGGGGCACGGCCCGAATTGCGCCACAGGCCGCCGAGGCCGCCATCGAGGCTCTGATAGTCCTCGCCAGCCTCGGTGATCCAGGTCCGGCTCCCGGGCCCGGCCCGGCGCAGCTCGATCGCGCCCAGCGCCTCCGGGTGGAAGGCGATGCGCCAGTAGAAGCCGTTGCCGCCCATGTACATCATCCGTCCGCCGCCCGCGGTGTAGGCCTCGAGCGCATCCCACATCCGGGTCGAGGTGTACTCGGGATGGGTGCCGGTCAGTAGCACCCGGTAGGGCTTCAATAGCTCCAGCCCCTCGCGGTCGAGGTCCTCATCGGTGATCACATCGACCGCGAAGCCCTTTGTCTCGAGCCAGTCGAGCAGGTGGGTGTCGGCGGCGAATTCGCGAAGCGAGGACCCGGCGAGGCCGAAGCTCGAGTTCTGTTTCGGACGCATGTTGACCGTCGGGCGGAGTCGCGAAGACCAAGTGATGCCGCTGCCATCGGAGTGACTGTCGTAGAGCGAGCGGCCCCACTCCGGGTGCGCGTGCATGATCAGGTTGGCGCGTTCGAACACCAGCAGCCGCGACACCCAGCGCTCGGCATCGCTCAGGTTCAGCACGTTGAAGTTGGCGTACGCCATGTAGGTCGCGGTCTCGGCGAGGTAGGCGATGCGCGCCGTGGGCTTGCCGAGCGCGGGGCGCACGAAGAATGGCACGTAGTCCTCGAGGCCCTCGGCGCGGAGCCGCGCGGCATAGACGCCGCTCTTCATTCCAGGCGGCACGGCGAGGCGGAAATCGGGCTCCCAACATGCGTCGTAGAGGTCGTCGTCGTGGAAGTGGATCGCGCCGTATTCCTCGGGCGCGTCCTGGGCGCGCAGCGTATCACCGGTCCAGTTGTGGCCGGTGACGGCGCGAGTCGGCAGGTTGATGAGGCGGCCGTCGAGACGGTGGGGGGAACGATCGCTGACCGCGAGGCTCGCCATGCCCTCGCCGAGATCCCACCAGCCGAGCATCGTCGGGGCGAGGTCCGGGGGCAGTGCATCGGCGCGCGCCGCCATGATCGCCGCCCGGTCGAGGGCCGCCCCCGCCAGGCGGGGGCGGTCGATCTTGCCGTTGTAGTGCTCGGCAAAAACGGGCCGGCCGCGCGCCTCGCCGGCGAACGCCGCTGCCATCGTGAACGGCGCTGCGGGAAACGCCGGCGTCAGGGCCGTGACCTCGTGCGCCACCGCGGCGGTGGCAACGCCGGGATAGCGCGCGAGCCCCTCCTGCAGCACCGTGACCGTCCGGCTCTCGGCATCGAACGAGGCCGCGACCAGCGTCCACTTCCGCGGCAGAAGCGGCACACCGCTCGAGAAGGTCGCAACCGCGCCGGCGTCGGCGCCCAGACGCAGGGCGACGCAGCCCATTGCATCGATCATCAGCGCATAGCCCTTGGCCTCGATCGCCGACCAGCGACCGAGGATCGTCTGCGGTCCCTTGCGCGGCGTCGTCGGCCAGATCAACGCCTGGAGCGTGAAGCTCGCGATACTATCGAGCAGCCGGCTCTCGCGCACGACGACGCACGAGCCGGGATAGGTCTCCTGCCTGCGCGCGGCGTAGCGCCCGTTCACCGCGCTCTCGACGGGCACCTCCTTGAAGCCCGGCCCGGCGGGATTGAGATCGCCGTGCACGAGGCGGACGATCTCCACCTCGTAGCTCGCTGGTCCCTCGGCGCTCACCATGAAGCGGACCTCATCGCCCGCCCGCGCGCTCCACGGATCGGCATAGCCGGTCAGGCAAGGCAAGGCCGCCATGGCTCAAATGTCCTCGCCGGTGTGATCCTTCCAGCGCAGCCGGAACACGGCGCGCTCGGCATCGAGCAGCGAGTGGAAGACGTGGTTGGTGAGGCGGATCGGGTCCTCGCGGTCGCCGGTGAGCCGCCCGAGTACCCACTCTGCGTACGGCTGGGTGCAGTAGAGGACGTAGCGGCCGACATCGGGCCCACCCCGCATCACATCGAGCAGGGCGCGTAAACCCGGACTGTGCCGGCCGATCGGATTGGAGTCGAACTCGGCGATCAGCTCGCGCCGAAAGAGCGGGTTCACCACTGGTTTCTCAGCTCGCGCAGGCGGACGAACACGTCCTTGGGGCTCGCCTCCTCGGGCAGGTCGGGGAAGGCCTCGCGCAGCCGCCGGATGACAGTCGGGCTGCGCAGCCGGAAGAACGTGTTGATCTCCTTCTCGAGGCCGAGGGTCGTGATCATCGCCTGGTGTGCGTCCTGGCGCTCAACCTGGCGGAGGACGCCCGGCGCGCGAGCATTGTCGGGCTCGCGGTCGAGCGTGAAGCCGAGGTTGCGGGCGATGTAGTCGTGGCCCGGGTACACCAGCGTCTCGTCGGGCAACCTGGCGAGCTGGGTCGTGAAGGTGTCGTACAGGAGCTCCGGGTGGCCGCCGCCGTGGCAGTTGCCGGCCCCGGCGTTGAACAGGGTGTCGCCGCAGATCAGCGCCGGTGAGTCGCCCTGCGCGAGCAGGCAGACGTGGGAGCGGGTGTGGCCCGGCGTATCGAGCACTTCGAGCTCGACGGTCTTGCCGACGCGCACCACGTCGCCGGCCTTGAGCCCGACGTCGATGCCGGGAATGCGGTCCTTGGCCCCGGCGTGCGCCAGCAGCTTGGCCTTGGTCGCGGCGATGACCCTGGCGTTGCCGCCGGTGTGATCGCCGTGCTCGTGGGTGTTGAGCACCTGGGTGATGGTCCAGCCGTGCCGCTTGGCGGTGGCAAGGCACAGCTCGGCCGCCAACGGGTCGATGGCCAGCGCCACGCCGCTCTCGGCGCAGGCGATGAGGTAGTTGAAATTGCGGCCTTCATTCTCGGTATAGATCTGCTCGACGTGCACGCCCGCCTCCCCTCCGTCCACGCCCCCTCTATGTGTATCCGTCCCGCTCCCTGGCTCGTCTCACAGGGTGATGCCGACGCCCCATTCGATGTCGCCGGGCGCGCCCTCGGCGTGGACGCGCAGGATCTCGCACCCGGCCAGGGCGAGCAGGCTGAGCGCCGCGAGCGCGGCCGCAAGGTAGCTCATGAGCCGAGCAGGGGGCTGATCAGCACCCAGCGGCCGTTCTGGACCTGCACCACCGTGCAGCCGGTGCGCGGCTTGTGATTGCCGGCCGAGAAGCTCACCGGCGGGCCACCGAAGATGTCGCGATAATCCTTGATCTGCTCGAAGCCGGCGACCAGCGATTCGGGCGTCAGGTCGGGGCCGGCGCGCCGGGCACCCTCGGCGAACAGGTGCAGCGCATCGTAGGTGTAGGCCGCGGCGAGAGTCGCGGGGACGCCGAAGCGCTTTTCATAGCGCGCGATCCACTCCTTGACCGCGGGCGAGGCCGTATCCGGGTAGGGGATCGGGGTCTGCGCCGCGGCGTAGAGGCCCTCGACATCGGCGCCGCCGAGCTGGATCACCGATTGCTCATAGCCCGCGCCGCTCACCACGAACGGCACGTCCCAGCCGATCGCCCGCGCCGCCTTGACGGCGCCCACGGTCTCGCGGATCACGGTACCGAGCGCGACGAGATCGGCGCCATCGGCTTTGAGCCGCGCGATCTGGGTGGCGAAGTCGGTGGCGCCGCGTTTGTAGGTGGTCTGCGACACGGGCGTAAGCCCCAGCGCCGCGAGCTCGTCCACTACGCCCGCCTTGACGATCTCGCCATACGAGTCGTCCTGGTACAGCAGGCCTACCCGCTTGTAGCCGCCCTGCTCGAGGACGTAGCGGACGGTGACCCGCATGGTGTCGTAGTAGGGCGAGAAATAGCCGAACTTGAGCGGGTCGTGGGGCGTGAAGAACATGTCGGCCGGGGTCATCGGAAAGAGGTGCGGCAGGCCCCGCTTGAGCACGAGCGGCATCGTCGCGCCCGAAGTCGGCGTGCCGAGCGAGGCGATCATCGCGAAGATCCGATCGTGATCGAGGAGCTTCTGTGTCGCGAGCACGGCCTTCTTGGGGTCGTAGCCCGAGTCCTCGATGACCAGCCTGATCTTCCGCCCGTTGATGCCGCCGGCGGCGTTGATCTCCTCGGCCGCCATCTCCAGGCCGTTCTTCATCGGCACGCCGTAGAAGTTGATCGGACCGCTCAGGTCCTGATGACTGCCGAGAACGATCTCGGTCGCGCTCACGCCCTGCACCTCGCCACGGGCCACGCCCGCGGCGGCACACAGAATCGCTGCCGATGCAGCCATTGCCCGCACCGCACCCATTCTGCCCCCCCGTCATTCAGTTTCGCGATTGCGCGAATCTACCACACCTCCGACGCCGAGCGGCCGCGGCGAGGGCATCGTGCCGAAATAAAGCGCGGCCAGCCGAGGGTCGTCGCGCAGTGCCGCGGCGTCACTGGCGCGGGCGATGCGCCCGCCCTCGAGCACGTAGCCGTAGCGGGCGATGGCGAGCGCCCGCGCGGCGCTCTGTTCGACCACGACGATCCCGACGCCCTGTTCGCGGTGGATGCGATCGATGATCTCGTAGATCTGATCGATCAGCCGCGGCGCGAGCCCGAGCGAGGGCTCGTCGAGCAGGAGCAGGCGCGGCCGCGCCATAAGACCGCGGGCGATGGCGAGCATCTGTTGCTCGCCGCCCGACAGCCGGCCGGCGGGGAGCCGGGCGCGTTCGGCGAGGATCGGGAAGTAGCGCTCGACCAACGCCAGGTCCTCGCGCACCGCGGCGCGCCCGCGCCTGAGGTAGGCACCGAGCAGCAGGTTCTCACGCACCGTCAGATCGCTGAACGGCTCGCGTCCCTCGGGCACGTGGGCGACGCCGAGCGCCGCGATACGGTGCGGCTCCCGTCCCTGGATCTCCCGGCCGGCGAGGATGATCGTGCCGGCGCGCGGACGCAGCGCGCCGGCGATCGCGCGGAGGAGCGTGCTCTTGCCGGCGCCGTTGGCGCCGAGCACGGCAATGACCGAGCCCGCCGCGAGCTCGAGGCTGACGCCGCGCAGCGCCTCGGTCGGACCGTAGCCGACCGCGAGGTCGCGCACGCTGAGGAGCGGCTCCCCTGCCCTCACCATGGCGTCGTCGGGGCCACCGGGGGGCCGAGATAGGCGTCCACGACGGCGCTCGATTCGAGCACCTCGGCCGCCGTTCCCTCGGCGATCGCCACCCCGTGGTCGAGCACGAGCACGTGATCGGACACCGCCGCGACCAACCCGAGGTCGTGCTCGACCATCAGCACCGTGACGCCACGGCGCTCGCACACATCGCGAATCCGGAGCGCCACGTCGGCACGGTCCTCGCTCGCCAGCCCGGCCGCCGGCTCATCGAGCAGGAGAAGGCGCGGCGCGCTTGCCAAGGCGCGTCCGAGCTCGACCAGCTTGCGCGTGCCGTAGGGGAGCTCGGCCACCCGGACATCGCGGTAGCGCTGGAGGCCGAGATAGTCGAGGACCTCATCGGCCCGCTCCCGCATGCGGATCTCCTGCCGACGCACGGTGCCGAGGAACGCGAGCTCGGCAAGGAACCCGGTGCGGCGATGGACGTGTTGTCCGAGCAGCAGGTTGTCCTTTACCGTGGCCTGGTGGAGGAGTTCGACGTTCTGAAATGTCCGCGCGATGCCGAGTGCCGCGATGCGGTGCGGCGCCAGGCGGTCGATGGCGCGGCCGGCGAACCGGAGCCTGCCGGCCTCGGCCGTGATGAACCGGCTGATCACGTTGAACAGCGTGGTCTTGCCCGCTCCGTTGGGACCGATGATCGCGAACACGGCACCCTCCGGGACCGCGAAGCTCACGGCGCGGAGCGCTTGCACCCCGCCGAACCGCACCGACAGGTCGCGCGCCTCCAGCAGCATCACGGCGCCTCCCGGCCCGGGCGTTCCCCGTGCGCCACGTGCCGCCGGCGGCGGGCGATGCGCTCCCCGGAGGCGCGTGCCCTGAGCCAGAGCCCGTGGAGGCCGCGCGGCTCGAAGCGGATGAACAGGATCAGAGCGATGCCGAACACCGCCGCCTCGATGCTGTTCTGGGTCGCGATCGCGGGCGGCAGGAGCGGCCGCGCCAGCGCCACGATCTGCGGGACGCCGATCAGGAACCCCGCCCCCAGGAGGGCGCCCGCGAGGGCGCCGGGGCCGCCGATGAACGCAATCAGGAGGAGCTCGATGGAAGCCGTGATGGTGAACTGCTCGGGGCTGATGAAGGCGATCTTGTGGGCATAGAGCGCGCCGGCCACGCCGGTCAGGCCGGCGCTGAAGGCGAAGACGGTGAGCTTGGTGCGGGCGAGATCGACACCGAGCGCGGACGCCGCGACTTCGCTGTCACGGACCGCAATCAGCGCGCGGCCGAGCGGCGATCGCACGAGATTGGCGGAACCGATGAGTGCGAGTGAGAACAGCGCGAGTGCCATGTAGTAGAGGGCGCGCTCATCGCCGAGTTCCCACCCCAGCATCGTCGGTGCGGTGACAACCAGACCCGAGTTGCCGCCGGTCACCGGCTCCCAGCGTGCCAGCACCTCTTCGGCGATGAAGGCCAGGGCGAGCGTAGCCACCGTGAGGTAGATGCCGGAAAGGCGGAGCGCCGGCAGTCCGACGATGATGCCGAGCAGCGCCGCCAGCGCGCCGGCCGCCGGCAGCGCCACGACGAACGGCACCCCATGGGCCAGGAGCACGGCCTCGGCATAGGCGCCGGATGCGAGGAACGCCGCGTGTCCGAGCGAGACCTGGCCGGCGTAGCCGGTGAGCAGTACCACGCCGAGGCCGGCGATCGCGTATACGAGGGCGAGGCCGACCTGCGCCAGGCCGTAGTCGTCGAGATACACCGGGGCGAGCACCGCGAGTGCCGCCAGACCGGCATAGGGAATGGCGTCGGCGCCACGGCGAAACAGGCGCACCTCCGCGGCGCGGTTGATCGCCGGGGCCTGGTGCATCTCAAACGCGCCGCGGCGACGTCCGGCCGAACAAGCCCTGCGGCCGGACCAGGAGAACGGCCAGCAGCACGACGTAGGCGGCGACGTCCTTGAAGCCCTCCGGCAGGTAGAAACCGGCGAGCGCCTCGACGATGCCGATGACGAGGCCGCCCGCGATGGCGCCCGGGACACTGCCGAAGCCGCCCAACACCGCCGCGGGAAACGCCTTGAGCCCGATAAAGCCCATGTTGACATGGACGAAGGCGATGGGCGCGAGCAGCACGCCCGCCGCGGCAGCGACCGCCGCGCTCAACGCCCAGATGAGCGAGAAGACGAGCTTCACCGGGATTCCCATGTAGGCGGCCACGAGCTGGTTCTGTGCGGTCGCCTGCATGGCCAGGCCGAGGCGGGTGAGCTTGAAGAAGGCGGCGAGCACGCCGACCAGGACGAGG